>CAJOMF010000059.1 GCA_905235605.1 uncultured bacterium | reverse complement strand
CGGCAGACAGTGCTCCGCTCAGTATCCGACCGAAGACATCGTTTCCAGATGTGCCATCATGAAATACTTTGACGACACCGAAATGCGCCGCCTCAACGACATGTGGGACGAAGTCAAAGTCTCCTCATCGGGAATGTCGATGGTCATCCCAGTCATCATCGTAGTCCTCACCTGCCTCGTTTTCGTAGTCACCGCGATTATGAAGAGAAGATAATCCAATAACAATCACCTTTACATCTTGCATTTTTCTTAAAACTCCTTAAAATATTGCGGTTTTTGTTGTCATTTTTATAGCGGGATAATATGTCAAACACAGAACGGAATCAGATTCGATACACTGTCGCCTGCATCAGCGAGTTCGCAAACAGCAAATCTTTGTCAAAACGGCAGGCTTTTTTGTATCTTTACAACCACAAAGCACTTGATTTTCTTGATGAATTTTATGATGTTGAGCATACGCTTTCCTTTGATGAAGTTCTTTCCGACATGACTGCCGTATGCCGGCAGAACGGAGGAGAGATCGAATGATCCTCTTCCATGGCTCGAACACAGACATTCTCCGGATCGATCTTTCAAAATGCAAACCATACAAAGATTTCGGCAAAGGTTTTTACCTCACGACAATACGCGATCAGGCTGAAAGGATGGCTGTTCGCGTGGCAAGAATGTTCGGCGGTACACCAATAGTGAATGTTTACGAATTTGATAACTCAATAATGTCAAAAGACATCTTAAATATTAAAGTTTTTCCCAATCCGACTCCTGAGTGGGCTGAATTTGTAATCACCAACCGCAACTACGAACGTCTTTCGTCAATTCCCAAAGACAACAACTGTGACAACCGCTACGACATAGTCTCCGGTCCTGTCGCGAACGATGATTTAGCTCTGCTTTTCAGGCAGTTTTCAGACGGTTTGATCTCTTCCGTGACCCTGCTTGAAGCATTGAAATACAAAAAACTGACCGATCAATACTCGTTTCACACCAAAAGATCGCTTTCTTACCTTAAAAAAACTGGAAAATACAATGTCTAAACAGGAACAACTTATCGAATATATTACAAGTGACCTCGTTTCTTTCATTATGGAAGACTCGAAAATCCCGTTGAATGAGGCTTTGCAGCAGCTTTACACCTCACAGACTTTCGCAAAACTCAACGATGTAGAAACCGGCTTGTATCTTGAAAGTCCGCTTTATGTTTACGATATTTACAAGACGGAAAAAGAATTCGGCCACATCGTTCAGCAGGAAATATAAAAGAACTCAAAAACTTGCCTTTGTAGCCAAACGACCTAAAATATTGCGGTTTTTGATTGTTCAATGTCTGGTATAACGCGATGAACAAGCAGATGATCGACAGTGCAATGAAAGACATTGCGGCTGAAGCAAAAAACATATACGGAGACAAGCTGAAAGAAGTGATTCTTTTCGGCTCATGCGCACGAGGTGATTTCGAGGACGACAGCGATGTCGATATAATGATTCTCATTGATGTGCCCTTGGAAGAAGTCAACGATGAATTACGCAAACTTAATCCGGCGATCCACGATATTGATAAAAAATACGATTACGAGCTTCTTTTTGCCCCAATCGTGCAGAGTTACAGCGTGTTCAACCATTGGTTTGATGTAACACCGTTCTACAAAAATGTGAGAGCTGACGGGGTGAGATATGCGTAATGTTCCCCGCCACAACTATCGGTTGCTGAGCCTATTCAACGCAAAAAACTGTCTTACTCGCCTCTCATTTTTTTCAGCAGATCATCATAAACATCATCTATAAACGCCACCTTCCCGGGATTGAGTTCAATTCCGTTCTTTTTGCAGAAATTGACAAGAAAAGAGCCTGTACGGAAATTTCTCTCTATAATTTCTGACGGAAAAAAACGCTGTTGAATCATTATATCTGCCAGTTCATCAGCCAAAATCAAAGCATCGTTTTCATAGTGAGAAAGCAGTTTCATCATCAACACTTTTCCTTCATCGCTTACAGCCACAAACATAAAAGGAAAAATCGGGAAACCTGATTTATCCTTTAAAAGATGTGGCATAAAAAGCGTGTCGCAGTAAAGTCTTCCGCGCTTCGGAGAATCCTTGATCAGGGTATAAGTCCTGCTTCGAGGCATTACGCCATCCTCGTCATATTTCGTAGGGATCATAGCCGATCTGCGTGAAAACGAATCACCGTTTTTCGTAAACACATCCACTCTGCCAGTTTTATCGTATGAAGACGGAAGAGACTTCAGTTTCCCCGATTCAAAACCTTCGATTATGTAAATCGCAACCTCAAGACATTCTTTTACAATCTGAAGTTCAGCCAGATCACGCATGGGCATCGGCATCCGATATTTACGTAATCTCATAAAATAGGGACAATTTTCCCCGTCAATAGAAATACGGCGTGGTTTTGTATATGCCTTGACCTGCTTCCGCTGATCTTCCGACAACTGATTTATATCGTCAAAAATCAACTGAAGGCATTCCTGAGAAAACAACTGCTCCTCTTCCTCTGCTTTGCTTCTCGGTTCTCTTGCGAGCTTCAGATAAGTGTTCCATCCATCCTTTTCGGGATACATGTTCAATGCAAAACATTCCCTGTTGTGTCCCAACACGGAACAGTACATTTTTTTACCGGACTCCGTATTGACTGCAAAAATCTCATCTTCATAGAGATAATCCCAAACATCAAGATTTTTGAAGTGATACACCAAATCATAAATTTCATTCGGAATTTTCATTTCACTCTCCCAAATAGAACAATCAAAAATCACGAAAAAAGTTACATAAAAAAAGTTTTTTCTCAAATAAAAAATTCACCTGCCTCGTTTTCGTAGTTGTTGCGATTATAAAGAGAAGATAATGCCGGAGCGCGGGCGGCTCGCCCGCAAATCTCTTGCTTTTTTCTCAAAACCCTTTAAAATACTCTATTTTTTTGTTAAATAGAGGTTCCAATGAAGAAAAATTTATTATGTCTGGCTGTTTTAACTGTGTTATTTTTCGCAGTTTCATGCGGTAGCAAAGGCTCAGACACCAAAACGGCGGAAAAATCCGACAATGACGGCGTTGACACTGAGGCAGACAACGACAGTGATTCAGGCAACACTGAAGCTGCAGACAGCGAAGATTCAGGCGACACTGAAGCCGCAGACAACGATGCTGCAAACGGAGACAAAACTGATTCTGGTGACCCGGACGAAACCGATTCCGGCGACTCTTCCGATTCTTCCGATTCAAGTGACACGGCTGATACAGGCGACCAGGTGACAGTCAAAGTAAATTTTGAAACATCGTGCAAAGCTTCGGGCGGTACTATCGTCAACGGCAAGTGCGTCTGCAACGACGAAGTCTGCAAAGCCGGCATCGTCTGCAACTTCAACGAACCGCACGGCTGCGCCGACAATTCTTTCACAGAGTGCCCGGACAAAACACCTGTCTGCAAAAATGACGAAACCACATTTGTCGGAAAACTCTCATCCTGCAACAGCTGGGCAGGTTCAAACATTCTGGACTACACTTCGGGGACCGCATGATGAAAGTTATCAAACGCATGTTTCGTGCAATGCGGAAGGAACATGGTACGGCGATTGTCATAACAGTGTGCAATACTGCATCAACCGTGAACGAGGCAAGCGCGGCTACATAATCAAATGCCAGAACGGAGCACTTGCACATTACGGAACGGATTCGGAAAGCTACATCGCCTGCAACTGCGTGGAAAGCGGAAACAATTACGGAGGATGTTCATCAAGCCGCAACTGCTACGCCGCTCAAACCGCTGCATCAGGCACACAGATGTGTCAGCCTGCAAACCTATAACCCTGACGGCGAAGTACCGGGCAATTAAGTCTGATTGTAAATATATCCAAACATTCAAATCACAGTCTTTTGAATCAGTCCTTTTTGATCCTGATATTCCAGAAAAGATAAGCTAGATTCGAGAGAACTTTCGGAACTCTTTTTATAAGATTTATCGACGGAGCACGTTTTTCATCGAGGGAAACTGGAACTTCGGCGATCTTTATTCCGGCGCGCTCTGCTCGGATGACGAACTCGCTCGCGAAAATGTCCTTTCCGACAAGGCATTTGTCCATTACCGGCATGAGCGGCTCTTTTACGAAAGCCTTTACGCCGTGGGTGTCAGTCCCTTTGAGTCCGAGGAGCACTTTCAGCATCATATTGAGGATGAAAGTTGCGAATCTGCGTCCTAACGGTCTCTGATCGTTTGCACCTTTTGCTCTTTTCGAGCCGACGACCATCTCTGCCCCGCCCTCTTTGAAGATTTTGAGAGAATCTCTGTAAAATTCGGGAAGACAGAGATCTATTTCATCGCAGACGACGATCTCGCCTTTTGCACGTCGTATTCCGGCCTGAAGCGCAAGCCCGTAATCAGGCACGGGATGGTGGAATATCGTTACGACAGGATCTTCAGCCGCAAGTTCTTCCCCTTTTTTCAGCGTGTTGTCTTTGCTGCCGTTTTCAGCCAGGATCAGCTCGAAATCAAAGTCTTCAGAGAATTCGGAAAGAGTTTCCTTCAGATTTTTAACAGCAGCCTCAAGGATTTTTTCTTCATTGTAGACCGGAATTACGACCGAAACCAATTTCTTCGACATTTTTCAAACCTCCGAGAGATGACGCTGAAATATATTTTGCTGTTTTAAAGAGTCAAATTTTATCGTTGGATCCGGCGATAATAAATAAGGCTGTCTCTTCTAAAATTATACAAACGTATTTTTCAAGAAATATAAAAAAATGCCTTTTATCCTCTTTCTATAAGCCATCCGGCATTTGCCTGATCGGGAAAAAAATTACTATAGTAAATTTTTGTTTACTTTTTATATTTTTTATATTAGATTCCCGCTGTTTTGGTTTGGCATAATTTATTGTTCTTTACAAAGAAGAAATTTTGGTAACAATAATGTCGAACAAGTTTTAGTTTTATTAACAACGGAGGAAAAAATGAAAGAAAGCATCAAAAACAAAATCGTCGAAAAGGCAAGAGACCTTCTTTTCAGATCTTCGGAAGAAGACATCACGATGAATCTCATCGCAAAAGAACTCGGGATCACCGCTCCGACGCTTTACCACTATTTTAAGGGTAAAGATGAACTCATCGCAGCAGCTCAGACTTTGGTAACAAGCGAAGTCAACGCCATCATTTCCCTTAAGTTCCCGCCTTCAATCCCGGCAGAAATGAAAATTTTGACAACGACCGGTCAGATAGCTGAATACTTCATGAAAACGGATGTCCCGCCTTTCTATCTTATCGAAGATCCGAAGGACAGACCTGTTCTTCTTAAAGAGTTCAGAGAGAAATTCGCAGTAATGTTTGATGCTTACGTAAAGACGAGAAAAGGCTTCAAACTTTCTTCTCAGCACGCTATGTACCGTTATCTCGGTCTCATGGCAGCTGACATCCTCAACTGCAAAAGCAACGGTTCGAAACTTCCTGAAGATTTCGCAGAAATTATTTTCGGAATCGTTTTCAACGGCTAACTTATCTTAATCCGCCTACTATTTTCCAAATCCCGTCATCAGTTTTTTTCAGTGAAATAACTTCCTGCTGATTTTCGAGTTTTTCAGAAATCCCGCCCTCTTTCGTTTTGAAAGCAAGGTCAAAATACTGAACTACTTCGGCATTTTTTTCATCAGTTGAAACAGAGAGCAGCTTTCTCCCTTTCAGAGCGTAATTTATGTCGGAAAATACTTCGGCATTTTCCTTAAAATCGGATAAAAGTTCGTTCCTCGAGGCAAAATCAGGATGGATCACGCTTTCAAAAAGCTGGAAATCATTGTTTGAAAGGGCCGTTTTTCTTGTGTCGAGCGGATGAAAAATATCGTGGACAAGCTGCGGAGCGATTTTTCTGCCGCTATCCTTTATTTCTTCGATATTATCTATTTTCCAGCCGATTTTTTCTTTTACAAGCGTCACTTTTTCAAGTCTTCCCAAAAGAAGAGTCGCCGCAGGATCTTCTGGAATTTTAAACGCAAGATCGAAATCTATCATGGCAGCCGCCTTTTTGGTCAGCGGATTATAAGTTGTGAAATTTATTGAATTTATTGCATAATCGTATTCGGTAAAATAAAAATGCCTGTATTTGAGCTGATCCAAATATTCTTTTTTGTTAGGAAAACTGTCTGTCATGATAACAGCCAGCTTGTTTGTCTGACCTTTATTCGAAAGATCTTCCCTGATTTCAAGGATTTTGAGGGTATCTTTTTTTTCATCTTCCGGCAGTGAACAACCTGTAAAAAGCAGTGGTGCCGACAATATCATCAAAAATAATACACTGATTTTATTAGTCATTTTCCTTTTCCGTTTCTTCTTCCGAAGTTTCTGCTTTCTCTTCGTTATTCTCTAATTTGAAGTATTCCTCTTTTGATTTAGGCGGACATTTCTGATTCAGTTCTTCTATCCTTTTCAGATTTTTGTCGGTCGTAACTTTAAAATTGCCTTCGATGTGCTGAAGTCTTAAGAAAACGCCCGCGCATTTTTTTCTTTTTGCATAAAATTCGGCGACACGAAGGTCTTTTTCAATAAGGATCAGTTCCGCTTCCTCAAGTTTTTTCTCCCCTTCTTCCCGATTTTTATCTTCAGGATATTTCTCGAGATATTCCCTATAAAAAACGACCGCTTTTTCAACAACAGTAATATCGCGCTCTGCCGGATTGGGCAGGAGGAAAAAGTCAGACGGTTTCTGCGCAAGATAGCTGTGACCTTTGTAAAGAAGCGCTTCAGGCGCCAGTTCGTGATTCGGATGTCGTTTCAGAAATGTGTCAAAAACGGTTATGGCCGACATATACTCGTCTTTTTTGTAGTAGGTTTTGCCAAGTGCGACAGTCGCGAAAGGCTCGTATTTACTGTAACTGAAATCAGAAATGACTTTCATGAACCTGTTTTCGGCGTTGGTGAGATCGCCTTTTTCGAGATAAAACAAACCTTCCTGATAGACTTTGTCTGCATCCGATTCCGTACTGCGAATCACCGGAGTCTTGCTGCACGAAAAAAGGAGCAGAACAATTGCCGGAACAATAAAAAACGATATCTTTTTCATCACAAAGTTCCTCTCTTAACTGCGCGGATCGAGCCGAGTTCGACCCAACCTTCGACATTATCCTGAAAACCTTTGACTTTATACCACGAGCCGCTTGAAGAAACGACGTTTATTATCTCGCCCTCTTTGAGTTTCCCTATTTCGCTGAGAGAAGAATCCGGGCCGCTCCTGAGCACCTCACCTTTTATCGCAACTGCCCAGTTTTCTTTAAGATTTTCATTGTAATTCATATAGTAAAGCGATGCGCTGACGCACATTATCAGAAAAACGGGAAGAAGCATGATTTTGAGCCGCCAGTCGCTTGCCAGGCATATCAAAGCAATAAGGACAGCAAATGCGTAAAGTGAGACAAAAAACAGGATAAGAAGCCAATCTACCGCAAAAACTGGAGTCGTCAGCATTGTCGGAACAGCGACCCCGAGTTCCTGTTTAACTATTTCCAAATTGTTTTTTGCTTCAGAAAAATCGGGCGCATTTTGTAAAGCCTGCAGGTAAAAATAGAAAGCTTCCCCTTTTCTGCCAAGAGCTTCGGAAGTTACGCCGAGATTGTAGGAATAAAGCGGATCTCCGTTGTTTTCAGCAAATTTCGAATAAAAAGCGTTGTATGCACCGGTGTAATCCTTTTTTATGTAAAGCGAAAATCCGTCATCGGCAGAAAGAAGCGATGAAAAAACGAATAAAAGTAAAAATATGATTTTTTTCATCATTTTTTAAGACCTCTCGGATCAAGAAGTTTTTGAGCCTCGTTTTTCAGTTCAGCAATATCGGCATTTGACATTCCGGAATAGGATATCTGCTCGATTTTTCTTACAAAATCGGTAATTTCGTCGATTTTTCCGTCATATTTCTGTCTTAAAGAATTGATTCTTTCGCCTTTGAGCCTGATGCTGTAAAGTTCTTCAAGCGCATCATAAAAATTATTCAGCAACTCAGTGCAATCACTGGATTTTTGAATTTTATCCCTCCATTTTGCCGTTTTAGCACTCGTCGAAAGAGCGTGACGTGATTTAAGTGTGTATTTCATGCGGATAACAAACGCGGCAAGCATGATCGCAAACGGGATCAGTATCGCGATCCTGAACCATTTTTTCTCGGTGAGCGGGCTGATTGCATATTTTTTTACGTTAGCCGGAAGTTCCTTCAAAAGTTCGAAAGAATGAGCCGCCGAAGTTTTGTTTTCATCTTCTTCAACACCGGAAACATCTTTGACAGAAACTTTTATGTCTGTAATTTCAGGCTTCTGCCAGCCGTTGTCTCTGCTAAAAAACTCAAACGGTCTTACTTTCAACACCGTTTCGCCGCGACGCAGACCTTTTACCATGAATTTATAGGTTTTCGTTCCGCAGTAGCCTTTCGGAGTTACCGACACGTAAGAATTTATTTCGGGCGAAAAAATCTTAAGATCAGGATTGCTTTCAAGGGTTATTTCCGCATCCTGGAAGTTTCCGCAGCCTTTGATCGAAAAAACAAGTGTTTCCAGCATGTTACTTTTATCGAGCACGAGTGATTTTTTGTCCGCAGAAACCTGAAAATCGCCGAAAACGCCGTTTTTGTGATCCTCTTTTTCAGGCATCGGCTTGAGCGGAACCTTCACTCCTATAGAAGAAATCGTGACTTTCCGCGTCGAGAAGAAAGAACCGATGATGACATCCATTATCATCTGCGTCCCTTCGACCGTGTCGGTAGTTCCGTCGGGAATCAGAATGTAGGTCTTTATCGGCGCGTAGTCGTAAACCTTGCCGTCAATGCTCAAACGCTTGAAATTAAGCCGCGTCTCAGCCTTTTCGTCTTTCCAGCAGTTGTCAAACACCGGAAGTTTGTAAAAGTTGACATCGCTTATCGAATTGGGCTTTACAAAAAGGTAATAACTGACGCTGAGCGGTTCTCCCGCATAAAGACCGCTTGCCGGATTTACGATAGTGCGGATGAAGTAATCGGGAGTTTTTTTCTCCCAGTCACTGAGCGGGCTCATCAACGAACTTGCACGTTTTTCGTAATAATTATCGTTACTTTGTTCATCAGTCTGAGTATTTTGGTTAGCGTTTGTGTTACCGGAAGCGTTTCCGTTTGAGCCGGAGCTTCCCTGCCCTGTTACAGTTATCGTAACTTTGTTAGATTTTATCGTTTTTCCTTTTGCTTTGAGTGATGCCGGACCGATCTCGAAAACTCCGGCCTTTTCGGCACGCAGAGCGTAAGAGTAAGTGATCGAACTTTTCTTCTCGAACTTTCCGTTGATTATGCTGATCGAACTGGATTGCGACTGCGAGCGGTTTTCAACCGTAAAATTGGCAAAATCGGGCTCTTCTATCGAATCGAAGGAACCTTCCGCCGTCAGAACGAAACCGAAAATAGCGTCTGTCTGAACGATCTCGCTGTCGGTAGAAAGCGTTATCGTCTGCGCAAAAATGAAAAACGGCAACAGAAAAAATGCCGCAAAAACCACTTTTTTTATCATAAAATTTTTCAATTTTCCCTCAAAAATCACCAAGTCTGATCACTGTCCGACTTTTGCTCCTTCTTTAGCATGAAAGGAGATATTTGCAAATTTTTCCGCTGCTTGAACTGCTTCAGAACGGAACTTTCCTTAGATTTGTCATCACCGTTCTGCTCATCGTCCTGCTCTTCGGCGGAACTTCCGTTTTCTTCGTCCTGAGTTTCACCGTCATCGTCATTTGCGGAAGAGTTTTCCTCGTCGTTTTGCCCGTTATTCTCATCATTCTGTTCGGCAGACTGCTGATTTTGTTCATTTTTCTGCTCATTATCAGGATTTTCATTCTGTTCCTGATTTTCTTTCTTTTCTTCTTCCTGATCCTCTTGATTCTGTTCCTGATTATCCTGCTTTTCCTGATCTTCGTTTTTCTGCTGATCCTGATTCTGTTGTTGCTGTTCCTGCTCTTTCTGCTGCGCGATTATTCTCCGCACGATCTCAAGATTTTCTGCAGTATCTTTCGAAGGCTCCTCTTCAAGTGAGCGGATATAGAATTTTTCAGCATCCTGATATTTTCCGAGCCCTGCGAATGAATTTCCCATGTTGTGAAAGATATCGGCTCTCAGTTTTTGCGTTGCGTTTCCAGATTCAAGCGATTTTTTGTAGGCTTCAAGCGCTTCTTCATATTTCTGCTGGCTCTGCAGAGCGTTTCCGAGGTCGTAATAGGCTTCCGCGTTGTTTTCAAGCCGTTTAGCCGCTTTTGAGAACTCGTTTTCAGCTTCCGCCATCTCACCCACTGCATATTTTTTTCTTCCTTCGACACTTTCACTAGCCTCTTTTTCAAAAGGAGAAAAAGCTAATAAAAACAAGGATGTAAACAACATAAATATTAAAACTGCAGGTTTATTTTTCATGTTTTTCACCTCTTTTCGCAAAAGAAAAAAGATAATAGACAAAAAATGCGATAAGTCCGAAGAAAAGCGGGATCTGGAAGCGTTCTTTGTAGATATTAACGATCCTGTTTTCGCCGCGCGAGCTCTTTTTGAAATTTTTTATGTAAGAACTCAGAGTATCTCCTTTTTTGATTTCGACCGCTCCTAAAACCGAGATGCACTTGTCGAAGAAACCTTTGTCGATTTTTGAGATAACTGTCTGATTTCTCTTATCTTTTAAATAACTATCACCGATTTTTACCGGTGCGCCGTCTTCTGTTCCGAGCGGAAGAAGCGCCAAGTGGATGTTCTCTTTTTCGACCATTTCCTTCATTTTGCCGAAATCGAGTGACGGATCTTCTCCGTCTGAAATTATGATTATCATCTTGTCGGAAGTTTCGGGAGAGGATTTCAAAGTAGTTGCAGCAAGTTCCATCGCCGTTCCCAGAGCAGTTCCCTGACGCTCGATCATTCCGGGCTCAAGCACAGAAACGACTGTCTGCAAAGTTTCGTAGTCATCCGTAAGCGGCAGCTGCAGGAAAGCGGCTCCGGCAAAAGGAATTATCGCTACTCTGTCTCCGCTCAAAGAGTTGAGAACATCGATGAGCATCATCTTTCCTTTTTCAAAACGCGCTCCGTTCTCGTCTTCGGCAAACATGCTGAGGCTTACGTCAAAAACAACGGCAATATCGATGCCTGTCGAATTCGTATTGACTTCTTCTCCGCCCGTCATCGGTCGCGCTGCGGCAACGGTGAACAGAGCAAGAGCCGTAAAAATAAGGATCCGCTTTATAACAAGAGTCTTTCTGCCTGCAAAAACCGCATTTTTTGCCTGCGTTTTATCGAAAAAGCGCATGAAACCATTGCGTTTTTTCGTGCAGTAAACTATTGCAGCGATAACTATCGGAACCCAGACAACGGCAGAAAGCAGGATTTTCCAATTATAGAACATCATCTTTCCACCTCCGGATAAACTTTGAATATCATTGACGAAATTCTTGCCAAAACAATAAGGATGATGCTCAGCATTATGAAAATCGAGGCATATTCGTTATAAATCTTGAGTTTTCTTGCCGGAATCGGGCTTTTTTCAAGCTCATCGATGTCTTTGAACGCCTTGGTCAGCTCTTCGGTGGAGATCGACTGATAAAATTTGCCGCCCGATTTTGCTGAAATGCTCTTCAAAAGTCCGGGATTTGTTTTCATTCTGACTTTCTGGAAAGTGTCACGCCCGAAAAAGTCTTTTCCTGCCGGGAAAGGAACTTCGCCGTCCGTTCCGATGAGGATCGAATAAACCTTGACACCCTGTTTTGCCGCGATTTCCGCTGCTGTTTCAGGGCTGATGTTGCCGGAATTGTTGTCGCCGTCTGTGAGCAGGATTATCACTTTGCTTTTCGCTTTGCTGCTTTCAAGGCGCGACAATGCGAGTCCGAGACCGTTTCCTATCGCCGTTCCGTCTTCGATGACTCCGGTCGTGACACGCGAAAGAAGCTCATTGAAAATGTCGTAATCAGTCGTAAGCGGGATCTGCAGAAAGCTCTCTTTCGCAAAGAAAACAAGTCCCAGTCTATCGCTTTTTCTCCCTTTAACGAACTCTTCGATCACGTTTTTTGCAGCCGTGATCCTGTTTTTCGGCTGGAAGTCGAGCGCCTCCATCGAACCCGAAACATCGAGTGCGATCATTATATCCTTGCCTTCAACAGGCGGAGTTACCGTTTTTTCAAGCGTTACAGGTCTTGCAAGGGCGAAAACAAGGATGAAAAGTGCCAAAAAATCGAAAAACTGCGGAAGAAAATATTTTGCGTTTGCTTTGCTGCGCAGAAAATGAAAATTGGTGAAAGCGACTGAATTTCTTCTGGTTTTTGATTTAATCAGCAAAACCGCAAGAAGAACGAGCGGGATCCACAAAAGTAGAAAAAGAGGCTCAAGCGGAAACATGATCGACCTCAAAAAGTGAAAAACTCAGAAAAACTATAACAAAAATCAGCTTTTTCACAGCATCCTCACGCGAAACAAATAAAAAAACCGCGTAAACAACACTGAATAAGACGATTTTATTTCGCAAAAATCAAATTTAGTGGCTAAAAATCGAGCAGCTGATGCAGAATTTGTCTTAAACTTCAAATGTCACTTCGTTTTCTGATTCTGTAATCTGAAAAATTCTTTCTGTTGTTCAATCTCTCGGCGCAATTCTTCCTGCGTAGGCATAAAAGTCAGATATTTTGCTGCAAAAAGCTGATCGTTACTGCTTAAAACAGAATAATGAGCGGCATCTTCATCTGTGTCGGCATTATGGCCTCATTTTCATACCACGCTCTGGCTTCGGCATTGGATTCCTGTAGAATTATGCGGTAATGTGTCCATGATAAGCGCAATTTACGAGTCGGTTCAATTTGTTCATATAAATCACTTGTAAAAGAAAGTGCTGTTGCCGGAAGGTTTTCAGATTTTCTACTCACTGCGTAGAAAAAGTCCGGGAAACAATTATAAAACGCAATGAAATGATATAAATTAGCCTGTCCGAAGCCATTCCCGAATTGCTTTACCAGTTCTTTTGCCAGCATTTTTACGACCTTTTCCCCATAATCAGCGCGTTTTGCATCTCCGCATTTGGATAAATTATTACAAGATTGGTTCAACGTATCTGGGTCAACTGTCGGAACATTGGTCGCTTCGTATTTTATCGTTTTCTTTGTAATCTTGGTGATTGTTGGTTTTATAAATCAAAAACTTCGCGAAAAAATTCAGAACAGTTTTTTGTCTGCATCCGATAAAACTCTGGGTGTGATTTTCGGCATAATTCGCAGCGTTGTTGTTATGGGTTTTGTTTATTGGGGTGCATTGTGGTATTATTCAGATACACCTCAACTACCACATTGGGTTGCGGATGCACGCACACGTCCCATTATGCAGTTGACTGCGGTTAAAATGGACGAATGGTTTTTCTTTGGTAACAATAAATTGCTGAAACGCGATATGGGGGATGTCAAAGATTTCAAAAATCTGATTAACCCATCTGTTAAACAAAAATCTGAAAATTCAGAATCAAAGCCAGCGGGCGAAACAGGTTATAAATCTTCTGAACGTGCTGCGTTAGAAAATCAATTATTACAAATAGAATCTGTTGCAAACGCAATTCAAGAGCATCAAGAAAAACAAAAATAAAACCGCCCAAACGGGCGTTTTTTTAATGGTATACATTGCAAATCTTGTGGCGTTCCCAGCAGAATTCGAATCT
Source organism: uncultured bacterium (assembly GCA_905235605.1). GTDB lineage: Bacteria > UBP6 > UBA1177 > UBA1177 > UBA1177 > UBA1177. The sequence continues at coordinate 1,683 of CAJOMF010000059.1, read as the reverse complement.
GCATCTAATCCTTAGGAGGGATTTGTTCTATCCTGTTGAACTATGGGAACCCGTGGAATTATTTTACACTTGGCACTTTGTGCCACCATGCCATCTCAGGCTCTGCGAGCCAGCTTTCCCTGAGTGAGAGGCAAGAAATGCGGGCGAGCCGCCCGCACTCCGACAAAGCCAAGATCATAATTTTTTCATCAAACTCTCAGTGTCGATTTCCATTTTGCTGAAACCAAACCACTTTTTGCCCAAATCCTTGAGCGAAGCTCCGATGTGATACACCGTATCATCAATAAAGAGAAAGCGGTCGTGGGAATTTGTAAAAACCTCTAATTTAATCGGGGAATATTGGGAATTGTGTTTCTCAATATCAAGCTGCAGCTGCGAAGAAATGCTTTTGGTCAAGATCCGGACATTGACTCCGTCACCATGCTTGTCGAGCATTTTCAGAACGCTGTCATCGATATAATTATCGAATAATATTATCTGTTTTTTCGCACTGCGAATCAGGTCGCACACGAATGTATAGGCATCGAAAATCTGTCCATTGAAGAAAATACCCTGCTTGTCTTCAATTTTGTATCTATCCATTTTGGCGAAAAGTTCATCAATTTTTCTATCAGAATCAAGCTGGTGTTTTTCAACTCTGTCCAGTCTTTGAAAGACCTGCGCGTTTGTCTGCATAAAGCGGCGCATTGCAATAAAGGCACGCATAATCTGAATGTTTACCTCGACTGCGTTCGGGCTTCTCAAAACCGAGGAAAGCATTGCTATTCCCTGCTCAGTAAAAGCGTAAGGATTCACCGTGGAATGTTTCATGCTGGCGAACCGGTCGCAAAATGCGACCAGTTCTTTTGTTTCATCATTGTTAAGCTGAAAACAAAAATCTTTTGGAAATCTTTCAATGTTTCTGCGCACCTGCTCGTTCAAACGCTTGGTTTCAACGCCATAAAGCTCAGCAAGATCGCGGTCGATCATCACTTGACGGCTTCTGATAACCAGGATTTTGCTTTCGATGTCGAGTTTGGGTTGATCTTTATCTGCTTCAACAGTTTTTCCGTTTAATGACAAAAGATCTTTCTGGATTTCAGCCGGACTAAAACCGCGAATATATTCTTTAATTTCAGCAATATCTTTTGTGTTTTGCGAAGTCTGGAGCGCAAGCTTTGCAACATCGTCATACCCTACGAGATGTTCCCGCTCGATGATGTAATCTTTCATGGCCTTGAAAAGACGGATCAGGATCTTGCTCTGTTTGATTGCCAAATCGCCGCGTAAAACCGTCATCAGCATATAAATTCCCTGCTCGGTGAAAGCGTAAGGTTTGTATTTTATGTTACTTCCGCGCCCTGTGTTCAAGGTGAAAATTTTGCACCTTGAAAGATGTTCAACCTCAACATCCGATAGCTGGAACATAAAATCTTCATCGAACTTCTCAATATTATTCTTTACTTGCCTGTTAAAATTTTTGGTTTCATAACCATAAATTTCAGCCAGATCGAAGTCCAGCATCACCTGTTTTCCGCGAATCATGTAGATTTTGGATCTCAAATCATTTTCATTATGATTCACAATATCTTCTTCCATATTTTAGGTTCAGTCACATTTTGTGTGGGATAAAAGATTTTGTTCATGTCCGTGTCTGCTCATATCAATAAGTTTTAAGAAAAAGTATTCGTCGTCATTATAGCC
>CAJOMF010000058.1 GCA_905235605.1 uncultured bacterium | reverse complement strand
ATGGTCCGTAAATATCTTAGCTTATGGTTGCGGCATAAAGCACGAGCCAGTCGCATTCCGTGCCGCCGTTTGCAAGAGGAGAACTGTCAACTGCTGCCTTGAGTTCGTCTATATCTTTTGTTACGAGCGTATCGACTTTGTAAACCACATCCATATTGTCGCTGAAATCCATAAAATGGACGAAAGCGTAGGCCGCATCAAGCGTCCCTTCGTTCAAAGTCGCGATTTTTTCAACAACGTCGCTTTTGATTTTTTCCTGCAGATTGGCCTGTTCTTCGCTCATCGAGCCCGAAAGATCGAGCATGAATGCGACATCTATTTTGGAAATGTCGGTATCGAATTCCCATGTCCTGCTTGCATTCCAGTTTGCGTTGTACGGCAGAACGACATACATGCTGCCTGCCGGAACATGGCTGCTGTCGTCGAGCGGATCGGTGTTGAAAGCTATCTCGGCCATATCGTCGTCACCGTCGCCGTCGGTATCTTTGTTGCAGGGATCAGTGCCGTATTCCTTTTCTTTCTTGTCGGAAAGGCCGTCGTTGTCGCTGTCTTTATCCAGAAAATCGGGAACTCCGTCGCCGTCAGTGTCTCTGCACGGCTGAGCCGGACATTCAACATTGTCAGGGATTCCGGTATCCATGCAGTTCGGCAGAGAGTCACCGTCCAGATCGTCACAGCCTTCCACGCTGTTGGGGATTCCGTCACCGTCGGCATCAAGATCTCCGGCACCGCAGATGCATCCGCTGTCATAAGGATCTTCAGGATCATCAGGATCTTCCGGGCTTTCAGGATCTTCAGGATCGTTGACCGTGTCAACTGTGTCCGTTTTGTCACCGCTTCCGCTGTCGGAAATGTCGGTGTCGCCTGAACCAGAACCCGTGTCGGCGGTATCTGTTTTGTCAGTGTCGCCTGAAACTGCTGTGTCAGTTCCATCATCGTCCGAGGAGCAGGAAGTCAGTCCGAAGAATAAGAAGAAGCAGATGAGAAAAATTGATGACTTTTTCATGTAAACCTCCTTAAAAACCAAAATAAAACCTGATAATTATATAGATTAACGAATTAAAATCAATAAAGAAAATCAGAATATGCTCTGCTGCAGTATTTCGTTACGGACTTCTATGTTTTTCCTGCTTTTCAGTGCGGCAAACCATTTTTCGGAATAATTTCCCGAAATCACGGTCTTTGCAGGCTGGCTTTTGGAAATAAAAGCCTGAATTTTGTCAAAATCGCTTTCTGAGAAATAATCTGAGTCTGTCTGAATGAGCAGAGTCAGGTTTTCGGGAAAAGGGAAGTATATTTCGGGAACGAAGGTCATGAAATACAGTTCGCTGTTTATAAAAAAGTTGAATTTGGTTTTGTCCTCTGCGATTTCAGCCGTTTTGAGCTCGAAACTGCCGACTTTTACAGTGGTTCCGTCCGAAATTTTGAGGAATTTTCTGAGCCCCGACGCCTTAGCTATCTCTTCTGAAGTTATTCTCGTTTTTTCTTTAATGTTGAACGGAATTTTTATGTTTTTTGTCAGAACCAGTATCGTCGAATCATTTGCAAATTCAGATGGAGAATTGATTTTAAGGTGCCTTCCCATACAGGTTACATGGCTGGCCGAATGTATCAGCATAGTTCAGTATTTCTCCCAGATTTCATTCATGACTCTGTCACGAAGTGCCCACATCGGTTTGAAACTTTTTGAAGGAAATCCGTTTATGGCAAATGCGAAAAGGTAAAGTTTGCCGCTTTTTGCCTTCATGACGCCAGAAAGCGCCGCGACACCTGTGAGAGAACCGGTTTTTCCACGGACGAGCCCGGAATTTTCGCTGTTTGTTTTGGCGCGTTTGAGTGTTCCGTCTTCACCCATGACAGGAAGAGACGAGAAAAAATCGATGCTGCCGTAGTAATCGGAAAAAACCAGTTTCAACAGTTTGATGTAAAAATTCCCGGTGAGATAATTCTTATTGTTTCCGAGTCCGCTGCCGTTTACGATGTCGATCGTCTCATTGAGTTCTTTCTGTGCAAATTCCTTAAGTATTTCAACGCCTTGCTTCGTGTCTCCGCGTAGGGCGGCGCCCAGGTAGAATTGAAGACTGTCGGCGATGAAATTGGAAGAGTAGAGGTTCATCGTGCGGATTATGTCACGCAGAGGATTGCTTTTGCAGGTAAAGTTTATCCGCTCTTTCGCAGAAAAAAATGAATCCTCAAGCTGTGACCTTTCGATCGGAGTATTTTCGTTTTCACCCATGAGATTCAGCAGTGTAACAATGTAGTAGCGTGTCGGGTCGGCGACTCTTTTGAATACGGCTTCGTGTTTCGTTCTTGCCGCACCGAGCGAACCTTTTATGACGATTTCAGTCTGATTCCCTGCCTTTTGCGCTCCGACTACAAGCTGATTGTTGCCGTCAGGAGTTCCTACAGCTGTATTTTTTACTGAAAAGTATGAACTGGGGGCCGAAAGAGTGATTTCGACCGGCTGCGCTGCTTCGCGCGCTTTGACGAATATCGCAACAGCGTTGTAATTGAGGCTCAGAGGCGAGATGAAAGCGAGATAACCGTTATCGCCTTTATCTCCGCTTTCTGCCGTGAGCGCGCTCTTTTTTCCGTATAAAAAATCATCGACTGCGACTTTTTTTATTCCTTTAACGCCGAGCCTTTTGAGGTCGGAAGCGACGACCCAGAGTTTTTCGATGACCATTTCGGGATCGCCGCCGGCCTTGATGTAAAGAGTTCCGCTTTCTTTATCGAATGAAAAAAGGGTGAGGAATTTGAATCCTCCTCCCAAGTGTTTCAAAGCGGCTGCCGAAGTTAAAAGTTTGAGGTTGGAAGCATACAGGAAAGGCTTTTCTGCGTTTATGCTGAGAACATTTTTCTGCGTTTCAGTGTCGTAGAGCACGAGCGATATGTTTTCTTCTGAAACTGGTGAAAAATCGAAAGCCGGAGTTTCTGCAGCGTATACAAGAGAGCAAAAAAGAATTGAAAAAACAAAAAAAATATTTTTCATCTTATTCATTCGTTTCTTTCGGTTTTCTGGGTGTTCTGCCTCTTTTTACCGGTTTTTTTGCCGCCGGTGTTTCGTTTGATGGAGACGTTTCAGGTTTTTGAGACGTCTCAGGAAACGTCTGTACGGGTTTCGGGTCAGGTGTTTCCGCCGGTTTTTTTGCAGTCCTGCCTCTTTTTGTTGCCGGTTTTGCAGGAGCCGTTTCAGGTTTTTGAGACGTCTCAGGAAACGTCTGTACCATATCTTCAGCGGTTCCGGTTTCGGTTCCGGCTTCGGAGCGGGTTTCTGTTCTTGTTTGGGTTCCGGTTTTTGTTCCGGTTTGGGCATCGGTTTAGCCTGAGACGTCTCAGGGGAGGCCTCTACGGGTTTCTGTTCCTGATTCTGATTTTGGTTCAGGTTCTGATTGTTGTTTCTGTTGCGCCCGTGTCTGCGGTTTCTTCTGCGTCTGCCGCCCTGCTCAACACCGTTCTGCTGCTGATTGTTGTCGGGATTTCCCTGAAATTTCCCGGTATTTGCCTGTTTCTGGGCATTGTCGGATTTTTTGACATCGGGGATGTCGTCAAGTTCGGAAAAGTCGTTTTCCATGACCATGCCGGTGATTATCGGTTCAAGAAGATCATGGATTTTGACTTTTGCCGTGTCGTAAAAAAACTTGAAGGTCGCGGGGATTTTGTCTGACTGGGCGATCATTCTGTCGACCGATTTGAATGTCTCGATGACAAGTTCTTTAGTTGCCTTTACTTTTTCGTTTTTATCAATGATGCCGTTGACGAGAGAAACACCTTTTGAGATTTCTTCAGTCAGAGCCGCAATTTGTTCGTGTGAGAGAAATTTGCTTAAAATTTTCTCTAAAAGTGAAATGTCTTTCATGAAAAATTCCTCGATTTATTGAATAAAATAAGGTGTTGAGAACTAAACAAGTTTTGCGAGTATTTTGTAGAACGGAGCGATAAGAGCCTGCGGAGCGTCGATCGTTCTGAGATATTCTATCTTCATTTCGAGCGAATCGCGGAGCAGATCCTTGTATACCGGATCGGCCGAGAATTTTACGGTGTCGTAAACTGTGTCGAAATCCTTTTTGATGTTCTTGAAGGTTCCTTTGTCGGGAAGGTTGAAGCCCGGGATAGCTTTCCATTCTTTCCATGCGATCTCGTTTCTTGCGATTTTTGTATAGACCGAAAGGATGAGCTCGTCTGCAAGGGCTTCGTGTGCAGTGTCACTGTAAGGTGCTGTATTTACAACGATAAGTTTGAATTTGCCTCTTTTTGCGATTTTGTTGAAAATTTCAATTTCTTTTTCAACTTCCCATGTTGCGTCTGAATTTCCGCCTGGGATCACTTCTGAATCTGAGCAGCAGTCGCATTCGGTGGTATAGGAGAACCACATCGAAGTCATAAGGTCTGCATCTTTTATCATAGTGACAGGAGGAAGTGCACCGTCTTTTACCATGAGAACTACGTAATCCGGCATCGGGAAGTCTTTGTCTTCCTGTTTGAGCTGAGTGTGGATTTTTGCGTTCGGGGAAAGCATCGGGTTGAGAAGGAACTCTTTTTTATCTTCAGCGGTCTTTACGAGAGCGAGATTTTCAGCCGAAATGATCTGCGGAGCCTCTTTTGATCCTGCGATCACGCTGTCGATCGAGCCGAAGCCGTTTCTTCCGAAGTTGACTAAGAATTTCTTTTTGTTCTGAGCCGAAGCGATCATAAGAAGACCGGAGTCTCCGCTTGTCGTGACTGTAATTTCTTCGCCTTTGGCCGGAGTTTCCGAAGCGTGTACATTAAGACCGAAGAAACTTCTTTCATCTTCACAGCATGAAACAGTCAGGAAAGTCGCTGAAGATGTTTCGCTTTTTTTGTTGACTGTCTTTTTGACCGATATCGTTTTAGCTGTTCCGTTGACCGGAAGGAAGTCGCCGCCTGCAGCTTCGATCGAAGTGTTCCATGCTAAAACTTTTACGGCTTTTCTGATTTCGGAGAAGTTTTTCGCGCCGAGCAGGAAAGCGGTATTTGTTTCGGTGTCGTAAATCATCATAAGTCTTTCAGGCTCGTCTTCGGTCTCGTTATGAGCCTTCGATTTCCAGTAAAGCCATTCTTCGTTTTCCCATTCCGGATAGCAGACGATCCTTATTGACGGCATATCAAGTTTGCGGCTTTTTGCATAATTTTTTGAGGTTTTGTCGTCGACCGGGTAGTAGTGGATCGCAGCGTCAAGGAGCAGTTTCGGGAACTGGACCGGAGCTGTGATGTCTATTCTGCAGTTGAAATCAGGGTTGTCGGTAAGATAAACGGAATGTGTGAACATTTCGCGCTGGATAAGGTCGTAGGAAGCTCTTCTGACTATATCGAGAAGTTCTTCTCTTTCTTCAGCCGAATCAGGATTTGCAACAGCTTCTTCCGTTGTCGGAACTATTTTTACGAACCAGTCGGTTTCGCAGGTGTCTTCACCGGTGAAATTTGAGATAACGTTTGCATTTTCCGGAAAATTTTCATCGATCTTCGGCATAGTCTGGTTTGAAAAGACGGCGCTTGTCTGCTGCATTGCCGCTGTATAAAGATCTTTTACGGAAACAGCCGAAGTTGCCGGCGCGTTCATGACCGTAAGTGCCAAAGCCTGAATTTCAGAAACGTTTTTTCTTGTTCCGGCTTCAATGAAATCTACTGTACTCATCTTTTAATCTCCTAAATTGTCAGACAAATTCAAAAAAAACGGGGAATCATAATAAAAATTATGAAAATATCAAATATAATGGGATCATTTTTTTGTGTTTTTTGATTTGGTGTTTTTTTCACCGTTTCCTTTTTTTCCGGCAGATTTCCCGGGGAGCTGTTTTTTTTCATAAACCTGGAAGTTCTGTAGCGATTTAGAGAGTTTTTCCCGTAAAAAGTAGAAGTCCTGTCCGCTTATTTCTTCATTTTTAAGGTCAAAAGCCGTTGTCATCATTGCGAGATAGAGAAAAGCGCAGAGACCGATTATAATCAGAGTTCTGAAAGTATATACGGCTATGGAATTCAGAAGTTTGTCTTTGAGGAAAAAGCCGGGGAAAGACCATTTTTTACTGATGAAATCCGTAACGGCGAGAGAGAAAAATTTCAGATAGTCCATGTCTGCGGTGACCGCATTGTGAAGGAACGACTGGTTGGGTTTGAGATAAGGTGCTCCGGCGCATTTGTCTATTTCGGCGTAGAGCGAATCTGCGACTTCTTTTACTGCTGCGCGGTTTTCTTCGATCAGAGTGCTTATCGGTTTGAGCTGTGTAACCGAAACAGGTCTGACGCCGTGGACCGAGTCTATTTTTGCCTTGAGTTCAAAACTGTAGTTTCCGTTGGTCTCAAGCATTGCGTTGATGATGTTGGTCCTCATTGCGAGGCTTACGACTTTCGAGTATAGGAGCATCGAAACAAAACCTTCGTCAATCAGCATTTCGAGACTCGTTTTCATGGCTTTACTCTTTTCCCTTTCGCATTTGAGCAGTTTTTCTCTGGAGATGAATCCCGAATATTTGATAATTTCAAGGACTGTCTGATCCATTGTCTTTTTCATGGTCGACGAATAGATGAGCGAACCCTTTGCAAAATAAAAATAGTATTCGTTAAGCATCACTTTCAGTTTCAGGATCCCGGTAAGACCTGAAATAGAGGCTTCGGTGAAAGCGTCGATCAGTTTTTTATCCCGGATTTCTCCTGCAAACGCGATTTTTGCAGTTGATTTTTGAACGATGGCAACCGGCATCAGTCTCTCCTGACAGAAAACAAAGCTCTTATCACTGAAATGCAGTAAATAAATAAATCTGTTAAAATTATTATGATTTTCATTAAAGATCCGTCTGCTTTGTCAACAACAAGCCCCATAGTATTCATGAAATATACAAGAGTTATCGTAAGCGGAACGGCAAGATAAACTGAACCTTCGAGAATTTTATTGATAAAGAGCAGCCCGCCGCCCGGAATAGTAAATGTGAGGATATTCATTATTATCGAACGCCGCCTGAAAAAGTTGTCTCTCCTTGCTTCGTAATTTTCCCGTTCGCCGCGTTTAAACAGTGTGTAATCGGCTTTCATGAGTTTGCAGACGGCACAGACGTCGTTTCCGCCGGCATTGCACTTCGAACACATTATGTTGCCGCACTCCAGGCATCTTGAAAGTTTGAAAGAGCCTGAGTAGCAGTATTTCAAAAGAATTATGAAAAGATAGAAAATGATCGCCATAACTATGTGGACTGCCGAATTTATTATGTTTCTATTGGTTGACGCATCATTTTCGTAACAGAGGTAATGCCAGATTTTGGAAGTGTCGGGAAAATAGAGGGAAGGGTAGGAGAATGACTCTGACGAAGCAGAATAGATAAGTTTCTTTTCAAGTTTTGCAGCTTCTTCTTTAAATCCTGTTTCATCTAAAATTTTTGAAAGATTGTAGCCTATTTTAGGATTGCCTGAGCTTTCGTAGGCCTCTCTTAAATAAGGAACGGCTTCCCTGTGGTTCCCGTTTGAAGCGAGAGCTATACCGAGAGCATTTGAAAGCATTGTCTTTATTTCCGGGATTTTCACCGAAGAGAGTTCTTTTTTCAGGTTGAAAGCGGCACGGCTGAAATTTCCGTTGTAGAGAAATATGAATCCTTTTGCCATATAGGCTCCCGGTTGTGAGAGGTCTATATTCTCTTCCGGCAGAAGATCTGGTGATATGACGGCAAGAAGATGATTGTAGGCAGTATCCTGATCATACTGGCTCGGTTTGTGCTTTTCGGCAGTCATGGAGAGAGCTGACGTCAATATGAAAAACAGGACTGCAGCGTGGAGCACGGCTTTTTCGGCACGGGTCCCCAAATCACTGAAAAATATAAGGAAAGGGATGATCAGAAAGACAACGTTGTTGAAATTTTCGGCAACAAGCCACATCGAAACAAAAAAAGTGATCAGGAAGCCTATTCCGTAGAACTTCGAAAAACCAACGATATGTTTGTATTTATGAATAACCAGCCCTGTGTATTTCAGGAACATTACTGCAATGAAAATTATGAAAAATATTAAACATATAACTGATAATTTGCCTATAAAGAGGTAAGTCACGGAGTTCGCAAAAGCAAAACGCAGAGATCTGTCAACTGCTTTGAAAAAATGTGTGACTGTTTTGTCCGGTCTGCTTGGAGCGAAATGAAAAAGACGTACGAGATAATGGTGATGAACTTCAGGAAGATCGTCTGAAAATTTTACGGCAAGATCGGCGGCGGCAAGCTGCATTTCAGGATCTGCGTTTTCAGTCATTTTTATGAGATAAAGAGAGCAGCCGAAACAGTTCGGAATGTTCAGTTCGTGCATTTTGGAAAGATAGGGAGAAGCCGCTTTGACGAGGATTTCAGGCGATTCGCTTATGAGAGCATTGTTTACATCTGAAACAAAATCTTTGTTGTTGAACGCACTCAGGTGAAGTGTTTCCGCAGAAAGAGAGAAAAAAGAAAGAAAAAAGAGAAAAATAAACAGTGTTTTTTTCATCATTCCTCCAAAATCCGTGCGGATATACCATAATAAAAGAATGTTATCAATTTTATTTTGCCGTGCTAAGTTGCTTTTTTGTTCAGCCTTCCTATAATTCGCCGTTTTTTGTTTAACCATGTTTTTTTGGAGGAAAAAATGGCTGTTAATCTTAAAGGAAGAAACTTTTTGACACTCAAAGACTTTACCCCGGAAGATATCCGCTATCTTCTCGACCTTGCTCACAACCTCAAGGCTAAGAAAAGAGCGGGAATCAAAGGCGATCTGCTTGAAGGAAAGAACATCGTCCTTCTTTTCGAAAAAACCTCGACGAGAACCCGCTGCGCATTCGAAGTAGGCGCAATGGACGAAGGCGCTGGCGTAACTTTCCTCGGCTCGAACGACAGTCAGATGGGCAAAAAAGAGTCCATCGAAGACACCGCGAAAGTTCTTGGCAGGATGTTCGACGGCATCGAATTCCGCGGATTCAAGCAGGAAACTGTTGAAACACTTGCAAAATATGCAGGTGTTCCGGTTTGGAACGGTCTTACCGACCTTTACCACCCGACCCAGATCCTTGCTGACTTCCTCACGATCGAAGAACACGTTGCGAAACCCCTCAACAAAGTAAAATTTGTTTACTGCGGCGATGCAAGGAACAACATGGGCAACAGCCTTATGATCGGCGCTGCAAAAATGGGAATGCACTTCGTATCCTGCGCTCCGAAAGCACTCTGGCCCGATAAAAATCTCGTAAAAGAGATGAAGGAAGTCGCTAAAGAAACAGGTGCGGTCATCGAGTTCTCCGAAGATCCGATGAAAGCTGTAAAAGACGCTGACGTCATCTACACCGACGTTTGGGTATCGATGGGCGAAGAGGCACTTTTCGAGCAGAGGATCAAACAGCTCAAGGCTTACCAGGTAAACATGAAGATGATAAAGGCTACCGGAAATCCGGACGTTATTTTCCTTCACTGCCTTCCGAGTTTCCACGATCTCAATACGAAAGTCGGCAAAGAGATTTTCGACAAGTTCGGCATCAAAGAGATGGAAGTCACCGACGAAGTCTTCAGAAGCAGATACTCCAAAGTTTTCGACGAAGCCGAGAACAGAATGCACACGATCAAAGCGGTTATGTGCGCAACGATCGGCAAATAAATCAATAGAGGCCTAATTACTCTGCTTGATAAATGCTGTTTTCTTTTTTGCCAGCCCCTAAAATCTGTAGATGATAATTCCGTGTTTCTGTTCAGGGAGGAGTTATGTGCACAAGTATCATTTTAAACAGGAAAAAGACGATAGTCGGATGGAACCTCGATATTCTCGATATGGAATACCGCGTGCGGAGTGACAAACCAGGCGTCTACATCGAAATAAACAACGCAAAGGAAGGGTGGATGCCGCTTTTCGGGGCGAATTCGCGAGGTGATTTCGTAGGAATGCCTACCTGCTGGCCGTTTGACAAAAGGAGTGATCCGGTGGGCGGGGAAAACCACATCATTCTGCTTGATATCGACCTCCTTTTGATGAAGAAAACGCTTAATGAAATCAAAGAGATCGCTGAATCTGGCAGGGTATGCAGCGTTCCCGGCATTACATTCATGTCCTCTCTTTCTGATGCGGAGGGAAATCTCCTGCAGATCGTTCCGGGGCAGGGATGCATGTATTTTCAGAAGCCAAAATACAAGGTGATGACGAACTTTTCACCTTACAAAATGGACAGTGAAACTCATCCGTGGATGGGCTGGAACCGTTATCAGAAAGCTGTCGGCATGCTTGAGGCGGCAGACGACGATTTTGATGTCAATGATTGTTTTTCAATACTCAGGGAAGTTTCCCAGACAGTGTGTCCGACAGTCGTATCGATGGTTTATGACGTGACGGAAAGGACAGTTTACTGGTGCGAAAACAGAAACTGGGATCAGTTGGAAAAGTTCGATTTCAGGAATGTTTGAGATCATTCCGAGATTTTTTCAAGTTCGATGCTTTTTTCTTCCCATTTTTCCATGAGTTTAAGAAGTTCATCCTCGATTTTGCCAAGTCGGGAGGCGAGGGCGGCATCAAATGCGGAAGTTGAAAGTTTGTCGCAGATATCTTTCTTTTCTTTTTCCAAAGCATCGATTTGATCTTGAATGGAATCGATCTCTTTCTTTAATTTATTCAGGCGGTTGCGCATTTCTTTCTGCTGCGCGAAATCTACTTTTCCTTTCTGATTTTCATTCGGTTCGGCAGCTACTTTTGCCGGTTTTGCTTCGCTTTCTTCGGTGATGATCTCGTGACCGTACATCTGAAGATACTCTTCGTAAGTCCCTTCAAAATTTACGATCTCGCCGCGTTTTTTGAAGTAGACGACCGAGGTTGCGAGAGAATTGATGAAGTGGGAATCGTGCGAAACGAAAATTATGGTCGCCGGAATATTTTTCAGGGTGTCAAGAAGGATCTCTTTCGAATCGATGTCGAGGTGTGTTGTCGGCTCGTCGAGAAGAAGAAGGTTGCCCGGCGTCATTATGAATTTTATGAAGGCGAGACGCACTTTTTCGCCGCCGCTGAGCACCGAAATTTTCTTGTCCCAGTCGTCTTCGAAAAAGAGGAAGCAGCTTAAGATGTTCTTGATCTTAGTCATCATTTCAAAGGGGGCAATCGATTCGACAAAACTCTGAACAGTCATGTCGCTCGGCAGTTTAGAGATCTCGTGCTGCCTGAAGTAGCAGATATCTATTCCGGCGCCTATTTTGCAGGTTCCGGCGGTGGGAACGAGCTCCTGCCCGATGATGTTGATGAGGGTCGATTTGCCGAAACCGTTTCTTCCGACGAGTGCTATCCTTTCGCCGCGTCTCACGATCCTTTTGTAGTTTGAAATGACTTCAAGATCGCCGAATCTCTGAGTAATGTTGGTGAGTTCCGCAACGATCTCGCCTCCGCGCTTGGGTTCGGGAAGGCGGAAAGTCATTGTCGGCGCTTTTTTCGGAAGCACGATGAGTTCGCTTTTGAGTTTTTCAAGAGCCTTGAGTTTCGACTGCGCCAGTGCCGCATGAGCCGCATTCGTGTGGTTTTTATCGTAGTAATCCTGCAGATCCTTTATTTCAATAAGCTGTTTTTCGCGCTGTTTTTCTAAAAGTGCGGTCTTAGCCTCTCTTTCCTTGAGATAGAAATCGTAGTTTCCCTTGTAGACCGAAATGTCGCCGTTGAAAATTTCCCATGTTTCTTCCGCGACATTGTTGAGAAAATCGCGGTCGTGCGAAACGAGGAGCACCTGTCCCTCAAATTTTTTCAGCCAGTCGGTAAGAAAGTCTATTGTGACGATATCGAGATAGTTTGTAGGCTCGTCCAGCATGATGACATCGGGTTCTCTCACAAGAACGCGGGCGAGTGCGATCCTCATCTGCCAGCCTCCGCTAAGAGTGGAAGCAGGACGCGGCCAGTCCTCCCTGCGGAAACCTAAATTGAGAAGAATCGTTTCGACCGAATTTTTCTGCTTGGTTTTCACTTCGATCCGATGAATTTCTTCGACGATCTCGTTTAATCTGACAAGAAGTTTTTCGTCAGGATCTTTAGATATTTCGATTTTCTTAATGATTTCAGCTTGTTCTGAAAGAAGAGAATCGTAAGTCCCGGAATCGAGCGCGGAAGAGACTTCTTCAAAAACCGTTCCCTTGAAGTTGTATACAGCCTGCTGCGGCAGATATTCGATGGAAGCGTTCTTTTTGAAGGTTATTTCACCCGAATCGCAGTATTCGATCCCCGCGATTATCTTCATCAGAGTCGATTTGCCGGAGCCGTTTTTTCCGACGAGCGCCGTTATGTGCTTGGAAAGCGGCAGACTCACGTCATTCAGAATGGTCTGACCTGAAAACTGCTTGGAAATATTTTTAAGTAAAAGCATAAAAAACTCCGAAAGTTATTCTTTTTCCGAAAGTTCGATGTATTCTTCAAACATCGAGTCGTATTGAGCCTTAAGTTTTGCGTATTTTTCGGAAAGTTCCGCCATATTGTTTTTGCTTTCTTCGTAGTCAGACAACTTTCTTTCGATTTCGGCGATCTCGTTTTCAGTCTCTGGGATGAGTTTTTCAAGCTCGGCGAGCCTGATGCGCTGGGAGTAGGTGAGTTTGGGCGCGTCACTCTGCAATGTTCTAGGTTTGACTGCTTCTTCTTTGGGTTTTGCCGCTTTTTTCTGCTCGTTTTTCGAGTTTTTCCTCTCCTGCTCGATCCATTCGCTTGCTTTGCCGACGAAACTTTCGATGACGCCGTTCCCTCTGAAAATGAGGAGCGTATCGACAGTCCTGTCCAGAAAATATCGGTCGTGGCTTACGACAACGATTGGTCCTGCAAATGATGAGAGGAAGTCTTCAAGCACCGAAAGCGTCTTGATGTCGAGGTCGTTCGTCGGCTCGTCGAGAACGATGAAATTGGGGTTGTTCATAAGTATCGCGACGAGGTAAAGCCTCCGTTTTTCGCCGCCGGACAGTTTTTCTATCTTCGTGTAGTGGATGGATGAATCGAACAGGAATTTTTCGAGCATCTGCGAGGCTGAGATTTTCGAACCGTCGGCAAGAGTGATGTTTTCACCTTTCGATTTGACGAAATCAATAAGCCGCATATCGGGCGGAAGGTCGCGCGAAGTCTGGTCGAAGTATGAAAATTCGGTGTTTACGCCGAGGTCGTATTCGCCGCTTTTTGGTTGCAGTCTGCCGGTCAGGATGTCGAGAAACGTTGTTTTGCCGGTCCCGTTTCCGCCGACTATGCCGAGTCTGGTATCTTTTTTGAATGCAAATGAAAAGTCGTGTAAAATCTGTGAGTTGTTCCAGTCGAAAGAGATGTTTTTCAGTTCGAGTATCTTTTTGCCGATCCTTTTTCCCTGCACTGCAAGTTCTATGTTTTTCTCCTCTTCGGGTTTCTCGCGCTGCATCATTTTCTGGATGTTTTCGATGCGGTCTTTTGATTTAGTGGCACGCGCTCTCGGCCCGCGCGCAAGCCATGCAAGTTCGCGCCTGAGTATTGCGCGAATGCGTTCTTCATTCGATATAAGTGACTGAAAATATTCCGATTTCTTTTCAAGATAGTAGTCGTAGCACCCTTTGTAGTGAAAAAGGTCGGAGCCTTCGATCTCATAAATCGAACTGCACACAGAATCGAGGAAATAGCGGTCGTGCGTTACCATGATGACCGCTTTTTTTGTCTCTTTGAGATACTCTTCAAGCCAGACGATCGTGTCGATGTCGAGGTGGTTTGTGGGCTCGTCGAGCAGAAGCAGCCCGGAATCCCTGACGATACACTGTGCCAGAGCCACTTTTTTCACCATTCCGCCCGAAAGTTCGCCCATTTTCAAAGTGAGGTCGCTGATGCCGAGGCGGGTGAGGATCGCCTTGATCTCAGATTCGTAGCTCCGCACATTGAGAGCATCTATTTTTTCGGAAAGTTCGAGCGCGTTCTCGGTGCCGAACCCGCTGCACGCCATCTCGTAACGCTTGATAAGGTTGAGTTTTTCATCGTTTCCCGAAAATATGTGGTCGGCGATCGTGTCGTCAGGGTTTACTTCCGGGATCTGGCTTAAAAACGCGACATTGACCGACTTGTTTATCGCGACTTTTCCGCTTTCCGGCTCTTCAAGACCTGCGATTATCTTGAGCAGAGTCGATTTTCCGCAGCCGTTTACACCGATGAGGGCGACTTTTTCGCCGCTTTCGACCCCGAAAGAGATATTCTGGAAAAGGACTCTTTCAGCTTTTATGCTGGTAACTTCTGAAACTGAAACTACGTTCGGCATGATTTATTTTGCCTCGTTTTCTTCTGTTATGATTTTCCAATGACCGCCTTTGTCAGGTCCGATGCGACGGATAAGTTCAAACGATGCTGCATCAATTATGTTGATCATTGGGCACTGCTTCCAATTTTAGAATAAAAATCAGGCAAAGTTTTTTCATTTTGATCTCCAAAACAACTAAAAAAACCGAAAAATTATAGGAAAAAGCCTGGATTGTGCAAGTTAAAGCAGCGCTCAGATGCAAATAATCAGCGAGATTTTCTTCCATCAACTACTTGCAGAGCAAAAAAAAGGCGGCCTTTCGACCGCCTGAATATCTGAGGTTTAAGGAAGGACTACATCATGCCGCCCATTCCGCCCATGCCTCCCATGTCGGGCATTGCGTGGTCGCAGGTGTCTTTCTTCGGAGCGTCAACGATGACAGCTTCGGTGGTAAGAAGGGTGGATGCGATGCTTGCAGCGTTGGTAAGTGCGCTCTTCGTGACTTTCGTAGGATCGATGATGCCGTTCGCGATCATATCCTTGTATTCGTCTTTTGCAGCGTCGTAGCCGTAGTTCTCGTTTTTGTTGCCGAGAATGTTGTTGATTACGATGCTTCCGTCGATCCCTGCGTTAGCCGAGATCTGGCGGATCGGAGCTTCAAGCGCGCTTTCGATGATTTTTACACCGGCTTTTTCTTCGTCGTTTTCGCATTTGATCTCTTTGAGGACTTCCTTGCAGCGAAGGAGAACTGTTCCGCCGCCCGCTACGATACCTTCTTCAACAGCAGCTCTTGTTGCGTGAAGAGCGTCGTCAACTCTGTCCTTCTTTTCCTTCATTTCGACTTCCGTTGCCGCGCCGACGTTGATTACTGCTACGCCGCCTGCAAGTTTTGCAAGTCTTTCCTGAAGTTTTTCCTTGTCATAATCCGAAGTTGTCTCTTCGATCTGAGCCTTGATCTGTTTCGTTCTTGCAGCGATGGCGTCTTTTGAACCTGCGCCGTCAACGATCGTGGTGTTGTCCTTGTCGATCGTGACTCTCTTAGCGGTTCCGAGCATCTGAACTGTCGTATTTTCAAGTTTGTTGCCGATCTCTTCGCTGATGAACTGACCGCCGGTAAGGATCGCGATATCTTCAAGCATAGCTTTTCTTCTGTCGCCGAATCCAGGAGCCTTTACAGCTGCGATGTTGAGAACGCCTCTGAGCTTGTTGACAACGAGTGTAGCCAGAGCTTCACCTTCAACGTCTTCAGCGATTATGAGGAGAGGACGACCCTGCTGAGCAACGCCTTCAAGAAGAGGAATAAGGTCTTTAAGGTTCGATATTTTCTTGTCGTAGATGAGGATGAACGGATTGTCCATAACGACCTGCATTTTTTCAGCGTTCGTTACGAAGTAGGGGCTGAGGTAGCCGCGGTCGAACTGCATACCTTCGACTGTGTCGAGGTAGGTGTCCATTCCTTTTGCTTCTTCGACTGTGATGACGCCCTCTTTGCCGACCTTTTCCATAGCTTCTGCAAGGATGTTTCCGATTTCTTTATCGTTGTTTGCCGAAACTGTTCCGACACTTGCGATCTCTTCTTTTGTCGAGATCTTCTTCGTGATCTTGTCGAGTCTTTCAACGACTTTTGCAACGGCTTTGTCAATACCGCGTTTGAGCATGATCGGGCTGTATCCTGCGGTGACGTATTTGAAACCGTCTTTTACGATAGCCTGTGCGAGAACCGCTGCTGTCGTGGTTCCGTCACCGGCAACGTCGTTCGTCTTCGATGCGACTTCTTTAAGAAGCTGTGCGCCGATATTTTCGATTTTGTCTTCAAGTTCGATCTCTTTTGCGACCGTTACGCCGTCTTTCGTGATCTTCGGTGCGCCGAAAGATTTTTCGATCGCAACGTTTCTTCCTTTAGGTCCAAGCGTTGTTTTTACGGTGTCTGCAAGTTTGTTTACGCCGACTAAGATTTTTGATTTTGCTTCGTGGTCAAAAACAATGTGTTTTGCGCTCATCTTAATTCTCCAATCAAATATTGTTAATAAAATTGATCACTTATTCAACAACTGCAAGGATGTCGTCTTCTCTGAGGATGAGGTGTTCCTCGCCGCCGATCTTAACTTCGGTGCCGCTGTATTTGCCGAAAAGGACTTTGTCGCCGACTTTTACCTGCATCGGCTGTCTCGTGCCGTTGTCAAGCATTTTTCCGGTGCCGACTGCGATGACTTCTGCTTCGACCGGTTTTTCCTTCGCGGTGTCGGGGATGATGATCCCGCCGAGTGTTTTTGTTTCGCTTTCTACTCTCTTAACGATGACTCTGTCGTTCAAAGGTTTAAGTGTCATAATTTCCTCCAATATAAAAAGTTAAATAAAATTAACAACATCTGGGAGCAAGCTCCCGAAAACGCCGTTATTTATATGCACAAAACTGCAGAGTCAAGGAGAAAAATAAAAAATTTTTCGCTGCTTTGCCGTGCTATGACTGAGATGAAAGAACCTGTGTAAATTTTTCTGGTATTTTTTTCTGGAAAGATTAAGATCCTGCCCATGTTTGTTGTTGGAACACCTGTTTTTTATATCGCCCTGCTGTTTTTAGGGCTGTTTTTGATCCTGAAAAAGTTTTTTAAAGGAACTGCATTCAAGGTCATCGGCATAAATCTGATCGTAATTTTCTTCCTGATAGCGCTTTTTGATTCAGTCGCTGCAATGCTTTTAAGTAGAGCTGATCCGTTCAGGATATCGGATAATTTCTATCATCACGGACTCAAGGCTATGGCCAACGAAAAGACTTCGTGGAAAAGCGACGGTGTCTCTTTTTATCAGGTCTACACGAATTCTCTAAGTTTTGTTGATGAGATAAACCGTGAAGTTCCTCTGAAAAAAAGCGGTAAAAGAATAATGATCCTGGGCGACAGTTTTATGGAGGGCGTCGGTTATCCGTGGCATCAGACTGTTCCCGGGATTTTGTCCGACCGTTTCAAAAAACAGGGCGTAGAACTTCTTAACGCGGCGGTCATAAGTTATTCGCCGAAAATCTATTACCTCAAGCTCAAGCACTTTCTCGAAATGGGCTTGGAAATAGATGAACTTTATGTTTTTATTGATATTTCTGACATTATCGACGAAGTTGTCTACGAATATTTCGTGCCTAAGGAATTTTCTCAGTCGGAGTTGAAATGGCAGGCTCTCGATAATTTCTTTATAAAAGGTTCTTACATCTACAGAAGTACAAAAAACGATTATTTCGCGATGCAGGTAAATCCATATCACGAAAATGCTCCGGTCTGGGGCGGGCTCGCCAATTTCTACGCATGGAAACCGCGCTGGACTTATGACGAAAACGCGATGAAACTTTACGGTGAAAAGGGGATAGCTTCGGCAAAAAAACATATCGATCTGATCAGAAAAATTTGTGAAGAGAAGGGGATAAAACTCCACATCGGCGTATGGCCTTGGCAAGAACACATGAGATATAAAAACGGCAGAAAACAGTATGACATCTGGAAAGAGTACACTGATAAATATGGTATTGATTTTATTTCGCTTTTCGATATTTTTGAATCAATGTCGGATGAAGAGATTTCTTCGATTTTCATTAAAAACGACATTCACTGGAACGACAAAGGCAACGCTGTTGCGGCTGATTATATCTGGCAGCATATTGTAAACAATTCGGAGGGAAAAAATGAAACTGCTCAATGAAATCAAAGGTGACAGAATCGTCGAAACGGTAGAAAAACTCGTAAAAATCCCGTCTCTGACCGGTTTTACGGGCAAAGTAAAGGATTTTCTTGTTAAAAATGCCGAAAAGAAGGGAATAACCTATGCTGTCACTAAAAAAGGTGCCGTGATTTATTCTTTCGGTCCCCAAGACAAGCCGGGAACATTTTTCGCGGCTCACGTTGATGCTCTGGGTGCCATCGTTACTGCTGTCGACGATGACGATGAAAGAGTGAAGATCGCGACTGTCGGCGGATATCCGGCGCTTTATATAATCGGTGAGATCTGCACGATCCACACGCGCAAAGGCAAAGAATATGTTTCGACTTTCCTTCCTGACAATCCGGCAGTTCACGTAAATTCCAAGCTGAAAGAGATGGTTCCCGATTTTGAAAACTGTTCTCTGAGACCCGATATTTCGCTTAAAAAAGGTGAAAAACTGAGCGATTTGATTTCTGTAGGCGACTTTGTTTCGCTGGAGAGCGGTTTCAGATATGTTGACGGGTACGTAAATTCGCGTCATTTAGATGACAAGGCATCTGCCGGAATATTTGTCTGTCTTTCTGAAATTATTAAGAAAAATGAAAGCAAGCTCAAAAACAGAGTCTCATTTTTCTTCAACGTCACCGAAGAAACCGGACAGGGTATCGCGGCAACTCCGCAGGGTGACGATCTCATTGTCGTCGACAT
>CAJOMF010000057.1 GCA_905235605.1 uncultured bacterium | reverse complement strand
TTCCGATGCACATGCTGACATAAAGAAAACAAACACAAACATTGATACGAACATGAATTTTTTCATTTTTTCCTCCAATGAAAAAAGTTGATAAAATATGAACGGGACACAAAACTACCGAAATTTTCTAAACTTTTTTGAATTTTTTTGGTTGAAAAACTTTACTTTGATTTTAAGTTAGATATAATTAAAAGCGGATTCTTGATTCTTGATTCTTGAAAAATTTATTCTCTGTTAACAAAATTGACTCCTTAAAAAATCAAAGACGCGTTATGATACGGAATGTGGAAAGAAAAGCAAGAAATTTTTACCGTCTTACCGGTTTGATTTTGACTTTTCCGTCTTCGTAATAGACATCGAACGAGAAGTTGTCCCCGAATTTTTCGCGGACATCGCCGATTTTTTTCGTCAGCATTTCGGCTACAGCGTCAAAACTGTACGCCTTGTTTGTGTGTTTTCTGCTCAACTCAATGAATTTATGTGCCGTCTGATCGATCATGGCACTCATGGCGAATGCCTCGGCATCACGCCTTTCGAGAGAATCTGCCGCTGATTTCAGGTCGTTCAAGTCGCTGCTTCCGGCACAGCCGAAGAATTTGCAGCCCGGTTTTGCGCGTCCTTCCTCGATGTCACGGACACATCTTTCCCATTTCTGGCGGTAAGTCGTGAAACGGTTGACGAGCTGCGTCGCCAGATTCTGCTCAACGAGATTTTGCGACATTGTGGCATTTTTCATGAGTATGGCGACTTCTTTCTTCATATTTTCCAGCGCCTGAAGCGGAGCTTTCTTCTCCTGAGCCGTGAAATACATGTTGAAATCGTGGTCTAGTTTTTCAATTTTCGTGATGAGAGCCGAAACGGTTTCGCTTATAGGCATTATTTTTTCGGAAGTTTGAGATCTTCGATTTTTATGAGTTCAGCCTTAGTCGCAACTTTGACTGCGTTGACTTCCCACTGAAGCTTGCCTGTCCAGTTGCCGTCGATATCGCCTGCATCGTAGCCGGGGATGATGATGTTTCTTTCCTCACCGGGCTGGATCGGGTAGATCTCTTCGATCTGACGTGTATAAATCACGAAGAAAGTCTTTTCGAAAAGGACTTTCTGTTCAGCGTCGTCCATGAATTTTACGAGGACTCCGACGTAGCTGAGCGGTTTGTCGGTGTTGTTTTTAACCGTTGCATCCATCATATACTGAGCGGTCGGACCGTCGCCGACTTCGCCGTTGCGGAGGTTTTTGACTTCGATCTTGTCTTTGTAAAGTTTTGCGGTCTCGATAAGTTCGGGATCAATGGGGATTTCGATCGAATCTCTTTTCTGTTCTTCGCGGATCTGGTCGATCCTTTCCTGAAGTCTTACCTGCCATTTACCGTTGTTTTTGCTTGCGTAGTATGTGATTTTTGCTTCGGGCAGCTTGTTGAAAGCAACTTTCTGACCGGTGTATTCGGTTTCCAGAATCGCTCTGTCGCCTGTTTCGTTGATTTTTATCGGTTTGTTTTTGAGGAACATCGCGTTGCCGGAAATATTCTGTGCGTCTTCCAGAAACTTTTTCTGACCGACAACTTCCTGCGATTCCTGGTCGAGCATTTCCCATGCTTTTGCAAAATTTTTCGCTTTGAGAAGTTCGACATAAGATTCTATCGTTTTTTCTGCTTCGCCTTTCGAGCCGGCGCATGAAACTGCGAAAAACGCAGTGAAAAGTGTGAAAATCACAACTGCTAACTGAAATTTTTTCATCTTTTTCTCCGTTGTTTTTTAATTATTTTCAGGAAAAACTTCATCTTTTTCGTCGAAAGAGAGCCCTAAAGCCTCGATTATCTTTCTTTTTGTCAAAAGACGGCAGTCGTAGCCTTTTTCGATCCTGTCGAGAGTCACGAGCGAAATTTCCGCATCTCTGGCAAGCTCGGTTTTGCTGATAAGCCTTTGTTTCCTTATCGTCTTTAAATTATTTGTCTTTTCTTTTTCCATAGCATTCTCCCAAAAAACGAAAAATTTTAGTCTGAAAGCTGGTTAAGTCAAGAGTTTTGATGATTTTGTTTCTGTGATCCGGGAAATTTTGCCGCTTGAAAAAAGTTCTATGCTGATTTTATTGGATGAATCCGGCTATTTTTCGATGCCGGTCCTTGCCTCGACACCTTTCGTGTAGTAGTGCTTTATTTCCTTCATTTCGGTGACGAGGTCTGCAAAATCTATGATTTCCTGCGGCGCGTATCTGCCGGTGATGATAACTTCAACTCCTTCAGCGCGGTTTTTGACTGCGGTGATAAGTTCTTCGGCGGAGAAAAGTTTGTAGAAAAGTGCGATGTTTGCTTCATCCATGATGACGACGTCGTATTTCCCGCTTTTGAGGATTTCCGACATTTCGGCAAGTCCGTCTTTTGCGATCTTTATGTCGTGTTCGGTAGGAGCTTTGACTATGAAGCAGTCGGCGCCGTACTGCCTTATCTCAATGTTTTTGATGAACTCCGGAACTTTAAGTTCGCTGTACGGCATTCCTTTTACGAACTGACCGATGAAAACTTTTCTTCCTGCCATTGCAGCCCTGAGCGCAAGCCCGAAAGAAGCGGTCGTTTTTCCTTTTCCGTTGCCGGTGTAAACCTGAACGTAGCCTTTGCAGTTTTCCATTTTTTTCCTCCTATGAATTTTCCCTGATCTCTTTCAGTGATTCCTTGAGAAGCGGCAGTGCCGAAGCGATCGTCTTCTCGATTTTTTCTATGTCGGCGTCATTTTTTATGGTGAACGAAATTTTGAAGCTGTTGCCCTCCGCGAAATCGGGAAATGTTATCTCACCGCCGGTTGCCGCGCAGAATTTGTTTTTGAGCTTTGTGAAAGCAGCCTGTTTTCTGCTCCAGAACGGATAACGCAGGCTGTAAAGCCGGATCATCAGTTCTTCGCCTTTTGTCTTTTCAGAAAGAGAGGTGTCGTCAAGGATCTTGAAAAATCCCGCCGATTCGAAAATTTCGTCAAAAGGTCTGCCTTCACGCAGTCCGATCTCACGGGTATAACGGATAAAATTTTTGAAAGAGTTTGCGTTGAGACCGGCTTTGTCGAGGATGCGCAGCGAAAATCCGAGAAGTTCCGGCTCTTTCCGGAGAGATTCGGCAATTTTCGGATTTATCCCGCGCTTTTCCAAAATCGAAATATCCATTTTTGACCGGCCTGCTATCTTGTAAAAGTCCTGATACCCATGCTTTTCTGCTGGTTTTTTATCATTTTGTTCTGAAGTTTGCTCAGCCCTTTTCTGTCCAGCATCAGCTGATACCACTGCTCGCCGTATTTTTCCATTTTGAACTCTTTGTTGTTCTGAAAAGCAAGAAGATGTTCCTTGATTTTCGGGTTGTCAGGCATGATTTTTGCCGCTTTCGTCAGGGTTTCGAGAGCTTTGTCGCGGTTGTCGAGTTCTTCTTCATATATATAAGTGATTGCAGAATAGACGAACGGATCCTTTTTGTTGAAGCGGATTAGCAGGTCGATGTTTTTGTCAATATTTTCAGTCTTTTTGTTCTTGATACAGCCGATTATGTACATCAGATAGCCCATCATTATTCTCGGATTCGAGTTTTTGAGATACTTGAAAGCTTCACCGAATTTTTTCTGAGAGTATAAAATGATCCCTATCTGAGTGTCGATCTGAGCCTGAACCAGAAAAGCGTATTTGTTGTAGCGGTAACCCTCTTTCAAAGTTTCGATGGCTTTGTCAAAATGCTGCTTCTGTATCTCGATATTCGCTCCGGCAAAAATTGACTGAAGTTTTTTGGAGAAGAACCTCTGAAAAAATATAAAAGCTGCAAAAAAAGAGAACAAACCGAGAAAAATGCCTAGCCCGACATTTACCAAAAAACCGAGAATGAGTCCGACAGCAAGGGCGATACCTAAAGAAATAAGTAAACTGTACATAAAAAACTCCTTTAAAAAAACCGCGTAAATCTAACGATGCGAGAGTTTATTTCAAGAAAAATCAGGCGGATTTAGGAAAAAATCTGAAAACCGGTTCGAATCGATTAGTAGCAGTAACCCTGAACACAAGGCATACCGGAGCAGCATTCGCTTACGCCTTCAACACACTGCTGACCAGCCGGAACGCACTGCGCCGCATTGATTACGACACCTGCCGAGCATCCGCTTGTCGAAGTGTTTGCTTTGCAGATGTATTCGCCGGATTTGCAGGCGTAGCATTTTGCCGGAGGATTGGTTGCGCCGGCATTGATTGACGGGCAGTCATCGGTCGTGAGCGAGCAGACTGCGTTTACGCACTTTGAATCATCAGGAGAATAAATCTGGTTCTGCGGGCAGAGACCGCATTTTGCAGCCGTTGCTTCTGCGCCTGTAGCACATTTAAGACCAGCAAGTCCTTTTTCTGCATAGCAGCATCCTGTCGGGCAGTTTGCTTCGTCACACGCTTTGCTTGAAGCGTAAATGCTGACACAGCGTGCAAGTTTTTTGTTGCATTTTGTGCCGGTCATTGTGCACTCTTCATCTTTTGTGCAGCCTTTTACACATTTTCCGCCGGTGACGCAGATCATGCATGCACCGCAGTCGTTGTCTGTCGTACACTGTTTTCCGAGATTTTCGTTTGCACAATTGTCTGCAACAGGATCTGTTGCGTCAGCATCGGTTTCGGTGTCAGTGTCAGTATCGGCATCTGATTCCGTGTCCGGAACATCAGGTGTGTCTTCGTCATTGACATCGGAATCTGTCTCTGTCGGATCGGTGTCGGGTCTTACTATAACATTGGGATCGTCACCGCATGCGACAAACATGAAAAGAGCAGCAAGTAACACTGCAAAAGACATTTTCTTCATCTTGAACCTCCAAAAATTATCAAATTAAATGCCAAATTAACTCAAACGCGGTAGGCATTCTAGTACGAAAAAGTTTTTTTTCAACAAAAAAAATGAAAGAAAAGATCCGGAGTGTCCTAAACTTGAATTTTTCTCTGATTTAAGAATGATAAAGCGTTTGATTGTTTTTGATGGTCAGGAGAGTGATTATGAAGAAATCCGCTTTTATTGTTTTTTTGAGTTTTTTCTTTTCTGCGGCTCTTTCAGCGGCAGATATGCTTGTAAATGTCAGTGATGAAGCTGCGGGGGAGCATTGCGCAAACGGCGGAGTCAAAATCGAAACAGGTGCAGATACCAACGGCGACAATGTGATTGATGAGATCGACGAGACAAAGTATGTATGCAACGGTGAAAATGGTGAACACGGTACGGCTACGGCGGTTTCTATAGCGGCGGCCGGCGGAAATTTCTGCGGCGGCACAGGTGGTATCGTAGTCACAGTCGGAGACGATGAACTTCCGGTGTGTAACGGTCAGGCCGGAGCAGATGCGTTGATTAAAACTACCGAGTTGGCTGCCGACAGCGGCGAATGTCCGTGCTCGAACGGTTGCATTAAAATCGAAGCAGGGCTCGACAACAAAACACAGAACGGAATACTTGATGCAAATGAGGTGACTAAAGTCGAATATGCCTGCAACGGCGAAAACGGTGCACAGGGTGAAAACGGAAAAAACGCACTGTCTAAAATTACGGAAATAACCGATGAAACCACCGATTGCAAGAACGGAGGAGTCAAAATCGAAGTCGGTGTTGATGCCAACGGTGACGGAATACTGGCGGACAGCGAAATTGACGCTGGCCAGACAAAATATGTATGCAACGGTACGAACGGCAAAAACGGCGGTACAGGTCCTACCGGTCCCAAAGGTGACGACGGCAAAGACGGTGCTGACGGAGCTGCAGGCGCTGCAGGCGAAAAAGGAGATCAGGGCGAAAAGGGAGATCAGGGCGAACAGGGCGCGACAGGCGCGACGGGCGAAGCCGGCAGAAACGGTGCGACCTCGCTTGTTTCGGTCGTTGACGAGCCGAAAGGTGAAAACTGCGTTTCCGGCGGCAAAAAAATCGAAGTCG
This sequence comes from uncultured bacterium, assembly GCA_905235605.1. Classification (GTDB taxonomy): domain Bacteria; phylum UBP6; class UBA1177; order UBA1177; family UBA1177; genus UBA1177. Next base: position 23,680 of record CAJOMF010000057.1, on the reverse strand, counting down.
GACTTGACGCAAACGGAAACGGTAAACTTGACGAAGAGGAAATCGATCCTGAATCTGTTTATTATGTATGCAACGGGCGCGATGCTGGAGAAGCGGGGCTTTCATCTTCTTCGACCGGCTGTGCAGTGACCTCCGTTGACGGCGAATTTGACTGGATTTACGCTGCGTTTGCAGTAATTTCCGCAATATGTGCGTTTTTTGCAGCGAAAACCGTCCGCAGATAGGAGGCAGTTATGAAAAAAATATTTCTGCTGTTTTCAGTTTTTGTCTCGGCGCAGCTGTGTGCGGACTGGTTGATTGCAACCACAGATCTGAACAAAGGTAATGAACACTGTCCTGACGGCGGAGTTCTTGTTTCTCTTGGTGAAGATTCCAATACAGACGGTGTTCTTGATGAAAACGACGATCTGCTGCCGCTGGTTTATATCTGTAATGGTTCTGACGGAGACGACGGCTGCAGAATGCTGGCTGTTCCATCGTTGAATTCATCCGCTGAATGCAAACCTTCTGTTACGATATCAAGCGGATTGGACTGCGACGATGACGGAAATATCGATTCTGCAACTGACACGACGCTGTGTTACGGCAAAAAAGGGGCGAACGGTTCAGTTCAGATTGATTCAGGTAGTGCGGAAGACGGAGAAAGCGGTTCTGACGGAAACGACGGAAAAACTTCAGAACTTGTTATAACCGAAGAACCTGCCGGGGAAAACTGTTCGAACGGCGGAACAAAAATAGAGAGCCGTTTTGAAGAGTCGGTGATTTCTGTTGCATATATTTGCAACGGTGCTGACGGTTTGGAACCTGAAGGACCGAAAGGCAGCGCCGGACTTCCAGGAACTGACGGAAAAGACGGTGCCCAGGGTGCCAAAGGCGAACCCGGTGACCAGGGCGAACAGGGCGAACCGGGAATTGCAGGAGAAACCGGAGCAGACGGTGAAGACGGATACGATTCGCTGCTCAGCGTGATTGACGAACCTGCCGGCGACAACTGCGCTGCAGGCGGCAAAAAATTCCTGAGCGGAATCGATGCCGACAGAAACGGAGTCCTTGACGAAAGCGAAGTCAGAAACAGTTACTACATCTGCAACGGCGAAGATGCTGTCGAAGCGAGCGAACAGGCCTCAAATTCCGGATGCACTCTTGCCTTGATTGATGATAATTCCGGTTTAGGATCGTTTTATTCATTAATTTCCAATATTTGCCGGTTTATATCGGATCTTTTCTAATAAATCACAAGATAGCTTGACAGGTAAATTTCGGCGCGATAGCCGTTTTCGTCGGTGACTACCGGTTCGTAGACCTTGCCGTCGAGGTATGCGGCGTAGGAAAATGTGTTTTCACCGCTGACGAGCGCATCGGTAATGTCTATTTCTATCAGTTTGACATCTTCACCGGGGCACCATCCGGCGCGTCCGTATGGCCATGATCCGTACTGGTTGGGAACGACGCCGTCTTTTACTTTTTCAAAACAGCCGTCAGAGGTTCCTGCATTGTCGAAGTCGATTGCAAAATCGGTCCCGTTGACTGTAAAAACCGATTCAAACTGGCAGAATTCGGCGCAGTTCGCCTGTTCGGAGCCGTTGCCGTGACCTGTGATGTAGGCGGAAATCTTTGCTTTTTTGACATCCCCCGATATTTCGATTTTCATCGGTTCGAACTGCGAATTGTAGGTTTCGTCGAACTGTTCGCGCCGGTTGAAAAGCGGTTCCAGAGTTCCTGCCGGAATATCCTTCCCGACAAAAACAAAGTCGAGACTGTTTACGTAATAGTCGCCGTCAACAGTAAACCTGAAATTGTATTTTCCGTTTTTTTCGAAAAGCGGTTTCAGCGGCGTGATGTCGGTGAGCCACTTTCCGCTTCTGCCGTAAGTAGTGATCCAGCGTCCGATTTCGGTTTCGCAGTTTCCGCCGCTTTCATCGCACAGGAAAAGCCTTTCCAGTCTGTCCCATTCGCAGCTTTTCGGTGTATCGCAAAGCTGTTCCAGGCTGATGTAAAGTTCGCCGTTTTCCGAAAGCCCTTCGAAATTTATCGAAAAATCGAGGTTTTTTGTCCAGCCTTCCTCTTCAAAAGGAACGTTTTCCAAACCTTTGAAAACTTTTGAGTTCTCGGAATTTCCTTCAATAAAATCAGCTATTTTCTTTTCGTGATCGTAAAGCTCGGCCTCTTTGTAGAGATTGTCGAATTCCGGCGGGAGAGTGCTCGAATTCCAGCTTGAAAACGAGCCGCCCTGCCTTATCCTGCGGAATCTGTCTATTCCGAAGAAAAATTCCGATTTGTTGTTTGTCAGCCAATCTGCTATCCACGGATCGGTTTCCGAAGCAGGCTTCGTGACGAAATGGATCTTTTTCAAAATATCGGAGTTTCCGACCATATCGAAAGCATCAGCTGCAGACTCTTTCACTATCTTGATTTTTTCTTCGGCGATTTCTGCCTGATCGTTGTCTACCAAAAAGAAAAAGTGAATATTTTCAGGAGCTTTGTCGAACAGATTGTAGAGCTTTGTCGACCAAATATTTTTGCTTGTCGAATTTTTGCCGCGGTAAAATACAAAAAGATAGTTTTCATCTTTCGAATAGTTTTCGGCGAAGTTCCAGTCCCCGGAATCCAGCGGCAGAGTGAAGTCGCAGGCGTAGTCACCGAAAGAAGTCCCGCACTCCAGATCTTCAAAATCGGGATTTTTTGCTGTTTCATCCGGTGTTTCATCAGGATTTTCCGTCTGATCTTCGTCCGGCGTGATCCCGTCTGCGTCCTGATCGGTCAGGATGTCGCCGTCACTCGCAGGTTCTTCCGTTTTTCTGCTTTCGGAACATGCTGCTAAAATGAAAACAAGAGCAAAAACGATAAAGTAAAATTTTCCGGGTTTCATTCTGACCTCTCGTTAAGTTGTTGATTTTATGGGATAAATTAAAAGCAAGTCTAGAAAACCGTAAGTGCACAGCCTGAAGAACCGGATTTTTTACCAACTTCTTTCATGCAGTATTTCGAGCAGCCGTCGCCGTCGATCCTGTTGCCGTCGTCGCACTCTTCGCCGTCGTCAAGGAAGCCGTTTCCGCAGTTTGCCTTTTCGTTGTCGCCGGTATCCGAACTGTTGTTGTCGTCGTTGCTGTTATTGTTGTCGTTGTTTCCGGCATAGCAGCCCGATTTATCCCAGCCGAGGCAGTCAGGCGCGCATTTTGCCGTTCCGTTTTCCGGTGCACCTGCAAGCTGGCTGCACGGAATGGTGTCACCGTCGCAGATCTCGTTCGGATCTACATTGTTGTTGCCGCAGAGGACTCCGCCGCCGCCTTCGCATGTGCTCGTGTCGTAGCCGTTACAGTTTTTGTTGCAGTATGCGATTCCGCCCGTGAAACGGTCATCGATGGATTTGCAAGATTTGTAGTTTCCGTCGCATTTTTCGCCGTCTTCCGTAATGTCGTTTCCGCAGTTTGCGACTGTTTCTGTTCCTTTCGGGAGGATCTTGTTAGAGATGCATGCGTAGCCCGAACGTACAGTGTTGTAACTGCATTTTGCGATGCACTGACCCTGATAACATTCGACTTTGCTGGTTCCGTTGTAGCAGTCTTTGTTCTGGGTGCATGCTGCCGAGCAGTAACCGCCTGTCCAGCCTTCACCTGTAATACATGTCGGATTTACAGCCGTGTTTATGCAGTCCTCAGCTGCTGAGCAGGCATCTCCCGCTTTTCCGTTTCCGCCGTTCGAGCAGTCGTTGTCAACTGTACCGTCGCAGTCGTCATCTTTGTCATAGTAGTCGCCGAAACATCCGTCGATCTTGGAAGTTGCGACACATGCACCGCATGTTCCGGTCTTTGCGCCGACAACCATTGCATTGGCGTTGACTATACCGAAACCGTAGCATGGAGAGTGTTCTTTCGAGCCGCCTTCGATCCATTCGTCGCTCTGCATCGTCCATGAACCTTCAGAGCAGTTGTTCGAGGGTTTGCGGGCGGAAGATTTTACGCAGTTCATTGCACCGGAGAAAGTAAGATCCGGATTTGCCGCAAGCATAAGTGCTACCGCGCCTGCAGCAACAGGTGTCGCCGCGCTTGTTCCGCTCATACCGCTTGTGTAGTCGCCGGCTGAGTCAAGGCTTCCGAGACAGTTGTATGCGCTGCATGCGTAGCCGTAGGTGTTTCCCTGAATATCAGTCGTGTTGTTTCCGGCACCTGCCGAGATGTCTATTTCCGTACCGTAATTGGAGTAGCTTTCCATGGAACCTGACGAACTGAGTGCGCTTACCGTCAGGAAATCGTTGTCTTTCAGGAAGCTGTTCAGATTGGTGTTGCAGTGAGAGTTTCCGGCTGCCCACAGGAAAAGTGTTCCTTTGCCGCCCCTTCCGTTCGTGCGACCGTAATCGACACCCTGCGAACTGTTGTTGTCGGCTGGAACGCTGACACATGTGTTTCCCTGCTTGTCCTGTGCTCCCCAGCTGTTGCTGACGACCCACGCGCCGTTGTCTACGGCGTATTTCATAGCTTCAAGTGTCGCACCTGCAGAAGCATACTCGTAGTAGCTGTCGGATATAAGCCTTATCGGGATGATCGGGCAGCCCCAGCATGAAGCCGAAACGCCCTGACCGTTGTTCGTTTTCGCAGCAGCAAGCCCTGCGCATGCAGTCCCGTGCGGAACGCCTTCGTGGTCGCTGCCGTTTTTAGCAGTGTTCGGCGCACCTCCCAGACTGCCGATGTAGTCTTTGCCGAGATTGGAGAGAACGTTAAGGTCGGGATGCGTAAGGTCAACGCCTGTATCGACGATGGCGATCCTGACATCCTTTCCTGCAGCGGTCTCTGTGTCCCATGCTTCGGGTGCGTTTATCTGCGTCAGATGCCACTGTTTTGAAAAGTAAGGGTCGTCCGGAGTCGTCGAAAGAGGGATCATGCGCCAGAGCCAGTTCGGCTGAGCCCAGCGGACAAGCTGTCTTTCGTACAGTGCATTTGCAATGGCAAAAGGATCCGAACCGGCAGGCAGTGCAACCGTGTAGAAATTCATGTCTTCATCGATTTCTACGACCTTGAGACCGAAAAGTTCAAGGGTTTTCTCCTGTTCTTCCCTGCTTGTGTATTTCGTGAAGACAATATTCATCGTACCGTCGAGAACTATCGGCGCGTTGTCTGCATGGTATGTGAGTACAGGCCATGCCTGAACACCGTTTTTCGCAAGGATATTGCGTACCTGTATCCAGTTTTTGCGGTCGAATTCGTCAAGTTTTATTCTGAAAGCTCTGAAATTGTCATAATCGAAAGTGACATCCGAAATCATGTCGGAAATCCGTATGCCGTTGAACTCAAGACCGCGCAGAGAGTTCAGATCAACGGAGTGGGGGATAGCGATCTCGTCATACTTCTGAAGAAGATACTGCGGTTCGCCGTCCATGTGGTAATAGAAGGTATCGTAAAGAAAACCGTTTCTTTCGATAAGTTTGCCGAGGACCGGCAGTTCCTGATCAGCAAAAAGAACTGAAAAAAGGCAGATCAATAAAAGAAGAATAAATGTTTTCCTGAAAGCAGGCATTTTTTTACCTCCGAAAGTTATCAAACAAAAAACTAAAAATCTAAGCAAAAACGATGCCTTAGAAAAAATGTCAATAAAATCGGCACGTTTTTCAAAGCACTGAAAACCAATAATTGTAGCCTCAAAAAAATCAAAATCAAGTGTCTTTCGGCTATGCTTTAATCAGAGTACCTGCGTGGGGGAATTAAAGGAAGGCAGTGTCGAAAAACTGCTGCCTTACCGACTTTGTCCGCTCTTTTCTTTCCGGTTTGCCGGGGGTCGGATGAGTCGAATTGGTGAGAAGTGCCGCTATGGTTTTTGTGTCGGGATCGATGAGAAAAGCAGTTCCCGTGAATCCCAGATGTCCGAAATATCTGCTCTTTGCCGATTTTCCGTAGTTGGAATCGCTTCCTTCAGGCCGGTCGAAGCCTGCAAAATTCAGTTCTTTGGCTCTCGGCATGGACCACGGGGTTTCCATCAGCCTGTCAAAATAGCGGACGACATCCGCTGCACTTCCGAAAAGTCCGGCATGGCCTGTGATGCCGCCTAAAAACCACGAGTTTTCATCTTCAACTGTTCTTTCGGGAAAATCATTGCGCAGCTTTGAAAAAGCCGTCTTCGGAGTTCTTTTTGCCGGATTATATGTGAGGTCGAAATTTAAACCGTTGATTTTTTTGAAGTTTTCAAAAATCTCGTTAAGCGGCTGATTGAAAATTTTTTCAAGGATAAAACCGAGCAGAAGATAGTTCAGATCGCTGTAACACTTCGTTTTGCCGGAAGTCTGATGCTTAAAAATTATTCTGGTGATCTCTCTTTTTCTCTCTTCCAAGGATTTTTCCGCCGGAACAAGCTCGTAAAAAGGGAGCCATGCCGGAAATCCCGATGTGTGGCGTATAAGTTCAAGAAGCGTTATATCGCTTTGAAAATCTTGGAAGAAACGTGAAATTTTTTCATTTTCAGAAAGTTTTCCCGAAGCAAAAAGGTCGTAAAAAACCGGAACTGTAACTATTGCTTTCGTAAGAGATGCCAGGTCGAACTGCACGGAATCATTGATTTTTTCGTTTGTGTCAAAGTCGAATGTCCCGCCGCATCCGCACGAAATACGATCATCTTTCAAGAAGGCGTACTGATAGGCGGAATAAAGCCCGGAACCGGTGTTTTTCTGCAGAAAATCCATTAGAAAACGGTCATTGAACAGCCGCTGCTTTTCTTTTCTTTCGGTTTGTCGTCGCTGTAGGTATCGTCGTCATTTGCTGCGTCGCCGTCTTCGGCAGTCTCACTGTCGGCATCGCTTGCTTCTTCGTCATCGTTTTCTCCCGGTTCCGGCTCTGTCGTACATTCTTCTTCCGAACTCCATGAAGCTTTGGCTTTGGGAGAATACAAAATGCCGGCCGGTCCTTTGTTTATGAAGTCGATATAGTATCTTTTACCCGGTTTGAGATCCGTGAAAATCCATGTACCTTTTTCTTCGCTCTCGACGATGTAGTCGTATTTTACAGTGCTCGGGTAATCATGTTCCCAGATGACCGGTTTGTCTTCACGGACGAGAGCCGTCAGTTTGGGAGCATTTCTCTGGTTTCCGGTCTCATCCACAGGGGTCCCGGTTATGGTCAAAGTATCGGTGCATTCCGGAACATCGAAGTAAAGCTGGACGTACATCGGGCTGACTTCCTCGATGTCGCCGTCTTCATTTTCGATGTAGGTCGTAGCGGTCGAAGCCGAGTAGTATCCGTCACCTACACCGCCCATATAGAAGTAGTCGCTGAGATTCATTACGTTTCTGGCTCTGATTTCTTCAAAATAGCCTCTGTCGGTGAGAATTTGTTTGAAATCGCCCTTCAAAGCTGAAGCAGGACTCGATTCAGCTGCTTCGAGCATGAGTTCTCCCCATTCTTTATAGCCGATCTCGCTGTGCGGGACTGACATGAGCGCGGTAAGGAAAATTTTCGCAAAATCGTCTCTGGTAAAGCCGTTTTCAAGCATTTTCTGATAAATTTCCCAGTGTGCTCCGACAAGGGGAAGACCGTCGTTGTGAGCTTCGCCGTTGAAATCCTCGTTTACCATGTTCGGGTTTGTCGTCGTCCTCAGGCAGAGTTTTCCGTCCAGATTTACCGCGCCGCCCATCTTGCCGACTCCTTTTGCGACGTATTCGGCAAGGCACGGATCTTCGGTGATTATGAACGAGAAAACGTCGGCCATACCTTCATTCATCCCCATGATTTCGTTGGTGAAACCGTATTTGTCGAGCCAGCCTTCGTAAGCAAACTGTGCTATGCCGTCAACTACGCCGTGACCGAATTCGTGGTAAACGACATCTCCGTCGTAAGAGAAGTCGGCAGTGCTTCCCTGACCGAAAACGAGAGCATCGCTTTGGCTGTATTCAAAATCACCGTAGAACATTTCGGCAAAAGCGGGGTCGTATTTGCTGAAGAAAGCGTTATCCATCGGCTTCAGATCAGAGGTGTTGTATCCGCTGTAATAACCCATCATCTGGAAGTTTGCGATCCCGACTATCGGATTCTGCCCTTTGTGGTTCGGAAGTTCGGTGTATTCCTTGAGTCCGAGTCCGGCAAGGTAGTTGTAGATTTTCGTTATGTGGTAGTAAAGTGCGACTTCGGAATAAATGTCTTCTACATCAAGTTTGTAGTTCAGACCGTTTGTCCAGTCTTCGTAGATGAAGCTGCCGTTTTCCTCTTTGTTGGCAATCTGTTTCACGGTGCAGTGCGGAATTGTGTATCCGTAATAGTCGGAGGTTTCGCCTTCGTCAGGGCAGTTTGCCGCGATAACTTTTCTAAGCCCTTTTTCATCGGCAGCTGCGGAAAGTTTTCCTTCCGCATCATCACCGACCCAGAGAAGATCTACTTCTATCGGATCAGGCGTGCTGACAGGGTTCATTTCAAAAACTTTGGCTTTGTTCGTCGCAAATTTTACCAGATTTCCGGTACGGAGAATTCGGCCGTTGTCTGCATCGACATAGAAAAATCTGCCGTCAACAGGGCTCATCGGGCGGAAGCGGATGCGGTAAGCAAGTTTATACACACCGGCATCTTCGATTATTGCGAGGTTTGCTGCGAAATCGGGTTTTGATGCTGAAGTGCCGAACTGTTTTTTTGCTAAAGCAAGGGCAGCCTGTTCAGCGGTCATAGCGGGTTTCGTGTTAAGTGAAAAATTGCTTAAACCGTTTATAACACTGAAAATTTTTCCGTCTTTTTCTTTGATGACGGTGAATTTGCCGACGACCGGAATCCCGTTGTAAGACCACGTGATCCTGTGTATCGCGGTTCCCGAGATCGTGTTCGAATTCTGGATCTCACCTTTGAAAAGCGGGCTTTTCAGTGAAATCAAAGCGGGAAGTTTATGCTCTACGAAAGCAGGCATGTTTTTAACAGTAATGGCTTTTGCAGGTTTGATCACTTCAAATTTCGGTTTTTCGCCGAAAAGAGCGAAAACTGCAAAAACGATAGCAAGTGCAATAACTAATTTTTTCATTTCAATCTCCTATAAAAAAACAAACCTAAATCTGCTAGCAATAAATATTCTCAATTTTTTTTGTCAATAATTTCAGCCACAGCTTCCACTATGCTTTCTGCATCGATGCCTTCGATTTTTCTGAGTTCTTTCTGCGTTCCGTGAGTCGAAAAAGTGTCTTTGACTCCGAGGACCGTGCAAGGTATGTTCATTTTTAGAGCGCTGAGTTTTTCAAGTACCGCCGAGCCAGCGCCGCCTGCCGCAATGCCGTCTTCAACTGTGACGATGTGCGTTATTCCGTATTTTTTGATAAGTTCGAAAAGCTCATCCGGCAGCGGTTTTACGAATTTCAGGTCGTAAACAAAGGGAGAAGTCCCCGATTTTTCAAGTTTTTCAGCGGCTTCTGATGCCGATACCGACGATCATTATTTTGTCTTTTCCGCTTTTCAGCAGTTCTCCCGTGCAGGTTTTGAGCGGAGTGAGGCGGTTGGATGCGCGTTTTCCGCTACCGCTTCCTCTCGGATAGCGTATCGCGACAGGGGAGTGCAAGGCAAGTGAAAATTCTATCATTCTCGCCATTTCCGATTCATCGCGCGGCGCCATTACGGTCATATTCGGGATCATGCGGAAGTAGGCGAGATCGAAAAGTCCGTGGTGCGTTGCACCGTCTTCGCCGACAAGACCGGCTCGGTCAACAAGGAAAGTGACGGGCAGATTCTGGAGTGCGACATCGTGGACGATGTTGTCGAAAGCGCGCTGCAGAAATGTTGAATATATCGCAACTATCGGGCGTAAGCCCCCGGCGGCAAGGCCCGAAGCGAACGTCACGGCATGTCCTTCCGACATTCCGACATCAAAAACTCTTGACGGGTAGGCTTCCTGAAGTTTCCAGAGCCCCGTTCCGTCGGGCATCGCGGCAGTTATCGCTACCAGATTGGAATGACGTCTGAAAAGGCGCGGCAGATAGTCTGCAAGGTATGCCGTAAACGACGGAGATGACGGTTTTTTCATCTCGCCGGTTTTTATGTCGAAAGGAGCTATCCCGTGGAATTTTCTGGGATTTTCTTCGGCAAATCTGTATCCTTTCCCTTTCATCGTGTGGATGTGCAGAAGCACCGGCTCATTGTTGTGTTTCAGATCCTGAAGCGTTTCGACAAGTTCTCCGATATTGTGGCCGTCGATAGGGCCGACATACTGGTATCCGAAACCTTCGAAAAGGATCCCCGGAGTGAGCAGCGACTTTGAAGAGTTGATAGTTTTTTTAATAATATCAACTATTTTGTCACCGTGAAAAATGGGCGGCAGCTTTGAAATGAGCTGTTTTATCTCGGTTCTGGCCGATGAGTATTTCTGCCCCGAAAGTTTGCGGCTGAACCACTTCGAAAGAGCTCCGACCGAGGTCGAAATGAACATGTCGTTGTCGTTGAGTATCGTTATAGTGTTCCTGCCGAAGCGGTCAACGTTGTTCATCGCTTCAAGGGCAAGTCCGCTCGTTATCGCGCCGTCGCCGATCACCGATATCACTTTTGAACCGTCGTTTTTCATTCTCATCGCTTCACGCATGCCGAGTCCGGCCGAAATCGAAGTGCCGCCGTGCCCCGTGCCGAAAAAGTCGTATTTTGATTCTGAAATTTTAGGGAAGCCTGAAATGCCTCCTAAAGTCCGCAGCGTGTCGAAGTTTCCGCTTCTGTCGGTGAGCATTTTGTAGGCGTAGGACTGATGCCCGACATCCCAGATCACCTTGTCTTTCGGAAGATCGAAAACTTTGAGGAGCGCGATCGTGAGTTCGACCGTTCCGAGCGACGAAGCTAGGTGACCGCCTCTTTTCGAGACCGTTTCGACCATTTTTTTCCGCGTTTCGGCAGCTATTTTCTCAAGTTCTTTCAAATCGGCGTTTTTTATCCTTTCGATCATTTTATTCTCCACTCTGCAAGTTTATCAGGTTCCTGACGAAGGCAAGCGACACTGTGACGGCGTTTTCCATTCGGAGAATCGGAGTTTTAAGGGAAAACATTCTGAAATTTTTCCCCTCGAAAAAAGCTGTCTCTTTTTCTGAGAATCCCCCTTCGGCACCGATCCAGAGCATTTTGTCTTTTTTGTCTTTGCAGTCGTAACTGTTTAAATTTACTGGTGAATACGGATGAAGTGCGATGTGCTCGCAATCCATGCCGGCAAGTTCATCCATTGTTTTTAAAGTTATTTCAGGGAGCATCGTCCGGCGTGACTGCGAGGCGGCCGAAGCGACTATAGTTTTGAAACGCGGCATCTTTTTTTCGATAAGTTTCGTGTCGGTGTTGGAATAGTCACTCCTGAAGATGAAAAAGGCGTCGCCACCCGCTTCGACTCCGTTGCGCAGGCACTCTTCAAGAGCCGGAATATCGGCAGAGGCTAAAGCTGCGAAAAGTTTCGGCTTGTTCTGTAAATCGCCGTATTTATTGGTGATTTTAAATGAGACCTCTTTGCCTGACAGAGTGCATTCGGTTTCGAAAACATCTCCTGCAGAGGCAAAGGAAACCTTTTCTCCGCTGCGGATCCTGCGCACCTTGACAAGATAATGGAGATCTTCTGCTTCAGGAACGATCAAACCGTCTGAAATATTGAGCTTTTCTCTGACTAAATGGATCATTTCAACAAAATTTTCCGCCTGTAAAAATCAAAAACGTGAAACTATATTCAATTTTTTCGGAAAATCCACGTTCTGGAAACGAGACGCACCGCGGCGTGTCTACCGCGTTGTTTACCAGGTAATTATAAGATCATCGATGCAGAAGCGGTCGATATCAGAGTTGACACTGCTGTCTTTTGCGTACCGGAATGTCACAGTGTGGATCCCTGCGGTAAGATCAATGTTTTTCAGAGTCCAGTCAGACCATCCTCTGGTCATTTACGGTATTCCCAATATCCGCCGCGACCGCTGCCGATGTAATTCAGTCCGTCTATTGAATTTATTATCCTCTGAATTGTGCGGAGACTTACAGACAACTTTTCTGCCATCTTCTTTCTGGAAATTTTGTTATCATGCTGCACCATTGCAATGATTTGTGCTTTATACGATATTGCTTCTTGAGTGCCATTTTGAGTGCCAAGAGTGCCATTTCTGGCACTCATTTCTTTTGCCCAAAAATCTCCGCAGTGGCGGTAGAATCGGACAGTAAAACCATATTCATCACCGAAATATTCAACCTTACATCCTATTTTGTCACAGGCTTTTTGTATTCGTTTCAGTCCTGTTGCAAAGCTTTCCATATCTTTTGAATAATACAGAGTCCGCGTAATCAGCGGATTTCTGCGGATTGGTTTGAGAGATTTTTTTATGAACATTTCAGGTGCAATGCCTTCAGGAAATTTACCGGGGCTGTATATTTCGATAAAACTGCGGAAAATTGCTACTTCCACGCTTTGTCCCGATTCTATCAGGCGATGGGCGAAAGCGTTGATCACAGCTTCCCTTAAGGCTTTTACAGGTATTTCGGGAATCTCTATACGCTCCAGACTTCCATCAAATTCTACCCGCCAATCCATTGCATCAACGACATATTTAACGGCTTTGTCTGCAAGATCCAGTATCGAACCGGTAAAACGGCGTATGTCGGTAAAAGTCAGTCGTTCGTCTGATGCGAATTTTGCCATCTGAAGTTCGTTGATGCCGCAATCCACAAACAGAGCTGCTCCGGCATTAAGGAGCCATTCTCCGTCAGAAAGTTCCAGTTTTGCAATTACATCTTCCGGATTGTCTTTTTCAAAACTGATACGACCGATTTTTTTGGCTTTTTTCAAATATGAATCGAAAATCTTCTGATTAATATCCGATATTTTATATTTTGACCGCTGGTTTTCCCAAGAATAAGTGATGTTGTTCCGGTTGCGCATCATCGTTTCATACACCGACTGTTCCATTATAAGGTCTTCGTCCGCAACTCTTATGCGGGGAATATTATAAGCAATATATGGTTGCTGTGTTCCTGAAAATTTTACGAGAATTATGGCCTTGTCTTCATATTTTTCTGTCGTAATTGTAGGATAAATAACCGGACGCAAATGGTGTCCTATAGCCTGACTTATATCCCGCATAGTGCTGTCTGAAATATCCTGCCCGATCACGTCGCCGTTGTTTTTAACTCCGAAATAGAGTTCGCCGCTTCCGTGCTTGTTCAAAATCGCCGCAATGGAAATGACAGCTTCCTTCAATTCTCCGGTGCTTTTCTTAAATTCCACTTGTTCGGTTTCGGTTCCAAGTGAGAAAAACTTTTTTTCATGTTTTTTGTCAATCATGCATTTCTCCTGAATACAAATTGATTTTTTCAAAATTGTCAAAATCAAAACAATGATATTTTATAAAATTATTTTAAAAAATCAATCAAAATATTAAAAAATAGCAACTGTTTTTCTAATTCTCTCGCCTTATTCTTCCCATCTCCACGCTAGAGAAGGGCGGGAATGAGACCAGAAAACAATTGTGAACGATGTCTGTTTGAGATTTATTCAGGTGATCGAGAGTTTAAATGCCGTAGCAGGTGTTGTACTCCGTCTGGCATGAAGTGTTGAGGCATTCTTCGGGATTCGCATCGTCAGCGCAGAAATCATTATAGTTGTCGTAGCACTGCTGCAGACTGCTGTATTCGGTTTCACCTTCTATTGTAGCATGATAATGGCATTCATATTCGCAGTCCGTATCGCCGTTGCAGTTGTCTGTGCAGGTCAAAAGCTGGCTGCAGTCCATGAATTTCGAGCCGGATGCGGAGTTGAAACAAGCGCCGGCTTCAGCCCAGCAGTTGGAGTTGAGGCATCCTGAATAATCTTCGCCGCTCTCATAACTGCAGCTGTTGTCGTCAAGGCACTGGAAAATAGCGTAATACCGGTTGTTGCCTGTTTCGGTTGCATTGTCGTGGCATTCCTGAATGCAGTCCGTATCGCCGTTGCAAATACCTGCACAGGTGAAAAGTTCGTTGCAGCTGTTGTCTGTCTCACCGTAGCACTGATCGTAGCTGTAGGGAACGTAAACAATCATGCATCCCTCAAAATCAGCTGCTCCGGAACATACGTTGTCGCGGTAATAAGCAATGTTTTCATAATCGATTTTTGCAGCCTCTGTGCTGTAGTATTCACAAGCCAGCTGACAGCCGCGGTCATCCCCGCATGCATCAATACACTGAGTTATATCAAGGCAGGTTCGATTCGTGTCGACAGGTTCTGTGCTGTAACAGAGCTGGTAATTTGACATGCAGTGCGGACCTTCGCCGGAATTTGCAAAACAACTCTCCAGTTCAGCTGCGCATGCGGAAAGGATACAGCCGGCAGAATCACCTGCTTCACCATAACATTGGTAAAGATTGTTCTCAACGCATTTTTCGAAATCCTGATACTGATACTGAGCAGCTTTTGTGCTGTTGCCGGTACAGTTTTCGATACAGCTTAAACTGTTGTCAGGGCACTTGTTGTTTATGCACTCGAATATTTCGCCGCAGGTCATGTTGAGCTGCTCTCCGTCGATCCGGAAGTCTGCCGGTACGTTTCCGCTTCTGACGCACAGACCGCTCGAGTAGCCTTCGGCATCACCCCGCCAGATCTGGAAAGAAGAATCGGTACTGAACAAATATGCCGGATAATAAGAGTCTCTTGTCGAGGTCCCGAACCCGAACGACATCGGCGGGAAATCAGCAAAAGCAAAAGCTTCGTAGAGATTTGCCATCCTCCAGTCGGTGTATCCCGCATAGTTGTAGTTTTCACAGGAATCAAGTTTATCACCCCATATTGCACCGTCGGAAGTTGTAGCGGGATTAAGCATAAGACCGCTTTCCGTCTCGACTAAAACTTCGTCTCCGTTTTCTGCTGTCCAGGTCGTCAGAGTGTTTTTCACAGCATCTCCTCTGACGCAGCGGACATGGAATTCTTTCGTTTTCTGAAAATAGCTGCTGTTCGGAGTCCGCTTTGTTTCATCCGGCAGATACACATTAAAAGCTTCGGCTTTTGATGCCGGATTCGAAGTAGATCCCCACATATAATAATCTGTGTGCCATCCGTGGTTTTCATCCTCATATTCTGCGATTGCAGGGAAATAGCCGGTATCTATGGGCGCTTTCTCTCCGAATTCCAGAATCGATATAAGTTCAGGCGGATTCGGCAGTCTCCAGTCGGTGTATCCCGCATATTCGAGATCTGCGCAGTGACCTATCGCATTGTTGAATGTGTATGTCTCTTCTGAAGCGTATTTCTGCCATATAATTCCGGTGTTGTTGTCTATTACGACTTCATCCCCGTCAATCTCTGCATTCCTGAAACTCTTAGGCACACAAGCCCCTTTTGCTGCATAAATCGCATCCTGACCGTAGAAATCTTCACCTTCTTCAGGGCATGTTATCTCACCGTCATAGTTATAACACTTTGTCAGACCTGTGCAGATGCTTCCCAAAGCGGCTTTCTTTCTGCATGAAGAGATACTCCAGAAGTAGCCTTCAGTGCAGCCGCAGGTGAAATGCGTCTCGTCAACTATGGTGCATACGCCGTCGGAACCGCGCATCGAAGCGCACTTGTTTTTAAAGCTGTTGTCCAGACACGGATCTTTTACACAGCTTTCCGATGAATCGTTCCAGCGGTATCCGTCAGCACAGCCGCATTCGAATTTGCTTGAACTCAAAGGTTTGCAGATTCCGTCGGAGTGTTCCATCGTGCAGGAGTCTTCAGCGCACGGGCTTACGGCACAGTTTTTACCGTCCCAGAATGTTCCTTCGTCGCACAGATCGGAACGGACACAATGAACACTGTTGTCAGATTTTTGAGTATTATATGCCAGACCGGACACAAAATTTATTGCATAATAAATTTCGTTCCAGCTGGACATAGTGGTCGAAGACTGATCCCAACCGTCTATCTCGAAGAAGGGACTGACAGCAGGGTCATACAGCGTGTAATCCGCAATAGAGTAAAGTTCGTTGATATTCGGAAGCCTCCAGTCGTCATATCCGCCGTAAACAAGGTTTTCACAGTATGTAAAAGCCTGTCTCCAATTTTTATGTACGGGAGTTTTCTGCCAGTAGAGATTTGTGGTCGAATCTTTGATTACTATTTCAGTGCCGTCTCCCTTTGCATCGATTTCCTCAAAGCTGCCTTCAGAGAGTCCCGAGCCTCTGACACATATATAGGAATGGTTTGTATTTGTTTTTGTACGATATTCTATCTCATACCCGTAATTGAGATCCTCCAGTTTACTTACACCGTAGCCATCCGAATAGAAGGCTTTTTCCTGATCTGCCGGATCGTCAGTGCCTGACCATACGCCGTTCTGCCAGCCGCTGTCGGAAAATTCAAGCGGCAGACGCCATTCGCGATTGTATTCAATAAGAGTCATCAGCTCTTTGATTGAAGGAAGCCTCCAGTCGCTGTGACCGGCGTAATTCAAATTGTCACAGTAATCAAAAGCTTCATACCACGTGCCGTATCCGGCTCCGTCATACAGCCACTCGAGTTTCGTGTTTTCGTCAATGACGGTTTTGTGGGGCTGTGCAGCGACTATCGTCTCTTTGGCAGTGAATTTTCTCGGTGCGCAGTAACCCGTTTCAGCATACTGTGCATCCTGACCGTAGAAGTATTCACCTTCAGACGGGCAGACTATTTCGGTGTCGTTGTCGTAGCATCTGTCAAGACCGGTGCATATATTTCCGGAAGCGATCTCTTTTCTGCGGCAGCCTGTCTTACCCCACCAGTTATAGCCGGTTTCACATTCGCATCTGTAAGGAATGAAGATATTGTCCGCTGTTTCGCAGACTCCTGTCGAATGTTCGACACCGCTGCACGGGTTGACTCCGTCAATATTGCACGGATCTGCAACGCATTTTCCGTCAACGTGATAGTATCCTGTGTCACAGATATATTTGCATTCGGTGTCGCTCGGCGAATAACTGTATTCCGGCTCAAGTTTGGGCATCCATTCCTTACCGTTCCATGTCTGTGTAATGGCTGCGGTTTCGTTCCATACCGAGTTTGCCGGACGATCCAGACAGTCGGCGATTCTCGTGTCTGCTCTGCATTTTGAGCCGTCCCAGGTGAAGTTTTCCTTACATTTGTAGCGGCATTCCGTCTTGCTCGGCTCTTCGCTGTATTCGCCTTTTGTGCTGATATCCCATGCATTGCCCTGCCATTCGCGGACGATCGAAGCGACTTCGTTCCACATTGCGTTTGCCGGAAGTCCCTTGCAGAGTGCACTTTCCTTCTTTGCGACGCAGAGACCGCCTTTCCACTCGTAGTTTTCAAGGCACTTGAAGATACATTTTTCCGGGTTGGAAGTCGTGCCGTAAGTTCCGGTGAGAGCGGGAGCCCATTCGGTGCCGTTCCATCTCTGAGTGATCTGTCCCGACAAGTCGCCGGTGTTCCACTCCGCATTTGCCGGAAGTCCTGTGCAGTCTCTGAGTCTTGTCGCGGCTTCGCAGGACGATCCGTCATTGGAAAGATTGTAGTTTGCAAGACATTTGAAGCAGCAGTTTTCAGTAGACGGAGTGTCGCAGTATTCAGCTTCGGTTGAAGGTGTGTAAGTGAAACCGGTGTATTTCTGCGTGATGCTTGAAGCTACGTTCCATACGGCATTTGCAGGCAGTCCTTCACAATCTGCCGTCTTTGTTGCACCGTCACATGACGTGCAGTTCCAGTTGTAGTTTGCCTTGCATTTGAAGCGGCAGTATGCCGGATCGGGGGTTTCGTTGTAGCTGCCCGCAGTTGTCGGAAGCCACTCCGTTCCGCTCCAGGTCTGGTTGATCTGGTTGTACTGGTTCCATTCCGCATTGTCGGGAAGTGTCTGGTCGTTACATGCGATGTTGTACTGCTCGTCTGCGGCACATGCCGAACCTCTCCAAGTATAGTGTTCGTTGCATTTGAAGTGGCATTCGTTCTCGATCGCGCCGGTGCTGTGGGTGCCGTTCGTCGTCGGTGCCCATGTCGTGCCGTTCCAGGTCTGTTCTATCGTTTCGTAATGCCACGAAGCGTTTGCAGGAAGCCCGTTGCACGCAGACTGCCGTTTTTCCGGCTGGCAGAGTTTGTTTGCGTTGTCCCAGGTGTAATTCTCTTTGCAGACGAATCTGCACTCATCTTCGCTCGGTTCGGTGTTGTAAACCGATGTTGCAGAGGGAACCCATTTTTCTCCGTCCCATGTCTGTGAAATTTTGGAAACGACGTTCCAGTCGGAGTAGGGTTTCTTCTCCGAGCAGCCTGTCATTCTCGAAACCGGAAGGCATTTTTCTTCGTCTGCATCCCATTTGTAGTTGGTTGCGCAGATGAATCTGCATTCGGTGCTGCTTGCGATTTTGTTGAAGGTTCCTACTTCGCTCGGATACCATTTGTCCCCGTCGTAGGTCTGGCTGATGCCGAATACGGTGTTCCAGATTGCGTTTTCCGGCAAACCGGTGCATGCGGTGTAGCGCGTGGTGTCAAGCAGGCACTTGCCGTGGTTCCAGTTGAATCCTGACTTGCAGCCGCAGGTGAAGCTGTAGTCGCTGGCGGTGCAGAGTCCGGTCGAATTGCCGTCTGCCCTGCATGCATTGAAGCTGCACGGATCGGCGCATTCGTCACCGAAGCACGGTTCGTCGTTGCGGACGCAGATTATGTATTTGGTATTTGTCTTGTCACTAGCTTCGATTTTTCCGTCTGCAAAATCGACTGTCCACGCCTCGGTTGCTGAGCTTGTTGAAGCAGTCGAAGTCCAGAAGCCTTTTGCAGCGATCCCGGGGAAGCTGCTCATTGCACCGTTTGCCTCGGTGTAATCGAGCAGGGAAGCGAGTTCGTTCCTGTTGGGAAGCCTCCAGTCGAATTTGTCGGCTGTCGAAACTTCTTCGCAGTAGCTGAGTGCTTCCGCCCATGTCCTCGATGCGACCGGCTGTTTCTGCCACATGAGACCGCTGTCAGCATCTTTGACTGTCTCTGTTTCAGCAGTGAAGCGGTCTACCGGTGCGTCGTAGTCGTTTGTTCTTACGCAGATGACGCTGTTTGCCTCAGCTTTGTCAACACTCCTCAGTGCGCCGTTTTCATCGAGCATCCATGCGTTTCCGCTTACTTTTGCATCTTCTGTTGCCCAGAAAGTGTGTTCCGAAGTCGTGAACATGCCGCCGAGAGCGGGGCTTGCCGTGCCTGAATCCACAATAGTCAGCAGTTCAGCCGGACCCGGTATCCTCCAGAGTGACGATGAGCCGCTTTCGTCGTTGAGATGCGAGCAGTAGTCGTTTGCAGCGCTCCAGCTCATCGCGGTGCTGCTTGAAGCCTGCCACTCGTAGTGGGTGTATGCGTCTTTTACAATGCCGTTTCCTGCCGCAGTCAATTTGTGAGGCGTGCAGAAAGCGGCCTGTGCATACTGTGCATCCTGACCGAAGAAGGATGTTCCGTAAGCCGGGCATTCTGTCTCATTCGTGCTGTCGGAGCAGCTGTCTGCACCCGTGCAGATGAGGGCAAGCGACAGCGGGCTTTCGAGGCATGCGCTTCCCTCCCACCTGTAGCCTTTTGCGCAGGAGAAGACGCACTCTTCTTTAGTATTGCCGTAAACCGCCGTCTTTGTTGCAGGAAGCCAGCTTTCACCGTTGTATGTTTGAGCAAATGTGCCCTCTCCGTCATTCCAGAGAGCGTTTGCCGGAAGGCTGCCGCAGCTTTCAGTCGCCTTCATGCAGTTGTTTGCGGTGATATATCCCGAGCAGTCGGATGCGCACGGTGCAGAGCCGGTCGAATTGCCGAAACCGGCTATCTCGGCACATGCCTTCGAGCCGCCGTCGCATGCTTCGGAAGGCCTGTCGATGATCCCGTCACCGCAGAGAGCAGCCTTGCCGCACTCGGTTTTGTTGAATGTGCAGCTCTCCGGATCGCAGACGGCACTCTTTTCAGGATAGGTCGATGCAGGATAGATCTCTCCGCAGAGGACTTCGAGAGTTGAGCCCTCGACTGACGGTTCGCACTCTTCAGCTGAATCGACGATGCCGTTTCCGCATGCGTTCTTTGCAACGACTGTGATTTCCTTTGTGTTGTTTCCTTCGTAAAGTGTTATCGCTTCAAGGTATCTGTACATATCTTCGCCTACTGCGAGAAGCGTGTATCTGCCTGAATTTATTCCGATATCCAGTGTTTCGTAAGTGTTTGTGCTTTCGTTGAATTTAGCCGCTTCGTTTGCAACGAGATCCATGTCGTCGTTGTAGATCTGGATGTAAACTTTTGACGGATGTTTTGCCGTATTGATGTTGATCGAAAGTTCGAGATTTGCGTCCGCCGTGCTCGTAAGCTCTTCGTCAAGCCTGATCTCGACGCTGAATGTTGCACCTGCCGGAACGTTGACGCTTGTCTGCTTTGCGTAGTAGCCGTCTGCGAATGCGTCAATCGTGTATGCTGCCGGAGTGAGGTTTTCAAGGCTGATGACGCCGTTTTCCGGGTAGTAGACCCTGCTGCCGGGATTGAGTATTATCGTCGGATTTGCGCTGTCGGGAACTGCATTGCCGTTGGAATCATTGACAAAAATCTGAATATTTGCAGGGACTTCCTTCGAATTTACGCCGTCACTGTCATTGTTTACGAAGAAGTCGTAGCTTTTCTGAGCAGTGTATGTTTTGCCGGAAATCTTCGAGTTGGCAACGATCGTCATTTTTCCTGTGATGTTGCCGAGTGAATCGACGTTTTCAGAACCGATGAGTTCTTTGAGAGCCTTTTCTCCCTGCGCAAGTGTGCCGGGTGTCAGAACTATCGATTTTTCCTTGAGATTTCCGACAGGTTTGTAGTAAGTACGCGTATTTTCCTGAACTTTTTCGAACTCTTTCCCTTCGATGCTGATGATAACTTTTTCAACATCCGCACTTGCCGCAGCCACTTTGAGCGAAATCTGGTCAGTGAGTGAGCTCAGTTTCGTGAGGTAGGGAACAGCCGCCATTTCTGCGCCGTCAAGGACAGCCACGGTGTGAGCCGAAGCGTCGAACGTGTCGGTTATCGTGACTGCGTTCATGTTGCCGTTGATGCCGTCAAAAACGAGGTACGCCGTTTCAAGGAGGGCATCGTGAAGCTCAGAAACATCCGAGCCGTTGTAAAAAATCGTTCCCGCATACTTCAGAGCGAGGTAGAAAGTCCTGAAAAGGCTGAGTTTTTCTTCGTCAGTCAGTCTGCTGTTCATCGGCATGAAGAATTTTGTAAATACTGCATTTGCCTCCGCAACGCTGACTTCGGTGCCGCCGAGCGTGACGTGGCCTGCGCTGTTGAGCGTGTAGACCTTGCTGCAGTTCTGCGGAAGCGTGTCTGGGTTGAACCATGCGCAGACGAGCTGATCGGGAGTGAGCACCGTTTCGACGCTGCTGAAATCAGGGCCTTTCGAAGAAGTCGTGATGTAGTTTGCAAAAATCATCATCTCTTTCTTGGTCGCCGCATAGATTTCCGTGTTTCCTCCAAGTGCATTCCCTGCCTCTGCAGTGTAGTCTTTCGGCGCATTGCCGCTGTAACTCAGCGGGATCATTGAAGGATCAGACAAATCGGCAAGGGTAGCGCTTCTGTTGTATGAAGTCGTTGCGGTGTAGAGTGCCGCGATCGCGCTCCTCAGCTCGAGACCGTTTCTGACTGCAGCGTAGGTGCCGCTTTCACGCTTTGCATTCATGCGGTTGTAAAATTCCGAAACAAAGAAAAGGTTCTCGATAAGATTGAGGTTGCGCTGAAATCCGACCGGTTTGTTGATAAGCTCGTAAAGGTCGCTTCCGAGCTCTGCAAATTTTTCGCATGAGAGGTACGAAAGCAGATCGGTTTTATCGGCACCTGCCGGTTTGTATGTCTCAACACCTTTTCTGATGAAGGCAATCGGATCGTAGCCGCGGTAGAATGATCCGTCGCACCATCTGCTGACCAGAGCATCGACTGAAACGGGAAGGTAAGCCGCCTCCACCGTGAAAGTCGAGTAGTGGCTTGTCTGCGAGATCATCGTGCTTGAGCTCGTGCCCATCATATGATCGGGTCACCTGCAGCAGCCGTCATGATGGGATCTCCCGCCGCGCTCGACATGATCGGATCCCCTGCAGCAGCCGACATGATAGGATCTCCCGCCGCGCTCGTCATGATCGGGTCGCCTGCAGCAGAAGTCATTATCGGATCTCCTGCTGCAGCCTGCATAATGGGATCACCTGCAGCAGTCGTCATGATCGGATCACCTGCTGCAGCCATCATGATCGGATCACCTGCCGCCGACTGCATGACATCGACCGAACCGTCTGCATTCGTTCTCGCTGCAGTCAGAACTTTCGGATCGCCGCCGAAAACTGTGCCCAGTTCGTGGACGAAATACATCGAATCGCCTTCGAAGGCGGCTCCCTCAGGCCTGAATTTTAGACGCGAGACCTGATTTCCGCCGGCAGAAAGAACTTCATAACTTATTGAATTTATTTTGCTTCCGTTCTTTTTAACAACTGTTCCCTTCGGGATCACGCCGTAGATACCGTCATCGATCCTGAACGAAATATTTTTCGACGTGTCGCTTACATAAACCGTGCCGCCGTTTTTCTTCTGCAGGAAAAGAACAGTAGATGAATCCTGCGAAAGCGTGCTGTTTCCCGAAAGAAGCTGTGCTCTTGCAACGTATTCGCCGGGAGTCGAAGTCGTGAATTTGTAAGTCGCCGCTTCAGCCGCTTTATTCTTCATTGTCCATGAAATTTTGAAATCCGGAGCAACTTTCGTGCTGCCGCCTTCAACGCTGAAAGTGACGCTGCTGTCGGCACTTTCGCCTAAAACTATTTCGGTTTTATCTGACAAAACCTTGAAACCGTTGAAAAGTTTCGCAAATTCGGGAGCATCCTTCTTTGCGTCTTCCGCGATTTTTGAGGAAAGGGTTTTTGAATCGGTCGAACCGGCAAACGAAGAGAGAAGTTTGAGCCCTTCCGAAATGCCCGAAAGTTTTGAATAGTCGAGCTCACCCAGCCATGTTCCTGTTCCGAGTTTTGCGTAAGTCCTTATCCTGGTTTCGCTCTTACGCAGGTCAGCGCAGGTCTTGTCAAGCAGATAAGCAGCAGTCGTGATTTCGGAAATATTTGCCGTATGATCGCTCATGCCTTTGAAACAGCTTGCAAAATCACCCGCCTTCACGCAGTAGGTTTTGGAAGCCGAAATATCGGCATTGAAACTGAATTTTCCTTTTGCGTCGGTATTTGCCGAAGCCAGTTCTTCGGTTTTTCCGCATTCGACAAGGGCAACAGCAGTTGCGTTTCCCGCCTGAACAGCACCGCTGATTTTATGGTTTTCCGCCGCTTCGGGATTTACCGGAGTTTCATCAGGAGTTTCAGGTGTGTCGTCGGGAGTTTCATCCGGAGTTTCCGGAATGTCGTTGTCTTCCGGTTCCTGAGGATTTTCATCAGGTTTTTCGGTATTGTCCGGTTCTTCAGGATTGTCATCCGGCTTTTCGGTGTTGTCCGGTTCTTCAGTGTCGCCGGTGTCTTCATCGGGATCGTTGTCCGATATATCGATATCGGATATCTCAATATCGTCATCGGCGTCGGAATCATTGTCAGCACCGTCAGGCAGACAGACATCGTTTTCCTCGTCGCAGACAAGCCCCTCGTTACAGGTCTTGTTCGGATAGCATGAGCCGTAAAGCTCACCCTGCTTTTTGCCGCTGCTGCTGCTGCCACCGTCGCCGCAGCTCACCATGAAAACCAGTGCTGTGAAAACTGCCAGAAAAACCGAAAATCTTCTCATTCTTTCCTCCTAAATTTATTACATCTTCATTATTCTTCCTGTTTTGCGC
>CAJOMF010000056.1 GCA_905235605.1 uncultured bacterium | reverse complement strand
ATGGTTGCAAGCGAACTTTCCTCGTATCACGGCAGAGCCGATGCTGTCATCAAAACGAAAAATCATATCTACATTTTTGAGTATAAAATGGCGCCTATTGCTGCGGCAGAAGGTATAAATCAAATAAAAACAAAAGGTTATGCCGATGAATTTATGTCGGATCCCCGCAAAAAAATTGCTGTTTCGTTAGTGCTGGACAGGGATAAAAGGCAGATTTCAGAGTGCGTTGAAGAGGAGTTGTAGGTCGCTCGTTTTCTGCAGATACTGCATGATTATTTTTTCTTGATTTTTTCTCCGATCGCTTCTTTTACGGCTGCCGCAAGCCCTTCCCTCGTCTTTCCCTCAGGGCTTATCGGCGGAAGGTATGTTACGTTGATTTTTTTGAAAGGGTGGGGGAACTTTCTGTTTCGCGAAAAGGCCTCGAAAGCGCCGTCGATCGCTACCGGAACGACAGGAACTCCGATCTCGCAGGCGAGAAGGGTGAAAGTCTGTTTGAATTCACTCAGACTTCCGTCGCGGCTGCGTGTTCCTTCCGGGAAAATGAGGACGTTGCGCCCTTTTTTGAGGACGGATGCCATTCTTTTTATCGAATCAACGATTTCTTCGTTGTCCCTCATGATTATGATGTTGTTGCGTTTCGCCATATACCTGCGCCACCACTGTTTGAAGTGCTTTCCTTTGGCAAAACAGTAGGTGCGCTTGAACTCTTTTGCCGGAATTTTTGCCAGCACGAAAAGGGCATCAACTACGCTCTGGTGGTTTGCAGCGAAGATCACAGGCCCGTTCGGGATGTTCTCAGCGCCGAAAAAGCGGACTTTGAAGAATGTTCTGACAACGCTTACAAGAGCAAATCTGAGGAGTCTGTGATAGAACGCGCTTCTCGGAAGTTCCATACTGTTGAGGTTTTCTCTGAGGACTGTTTTCCAGTCCTGCTTTGTGTTTTCAGCTTTTTTGCTTTTGCGTTCTGTTGTGAAACCGGCGATTTTGCGGACTGTCGCCAGATTCTGAATGTCGGTCTCTGTGATTTTTATGCCGAATTCCGAATTTATGAACGATGCCAGCTCGATTTTGTCAAGCGAGTCGAGCCCTAAATCTATTTCGATGTGATCGTCGGGGAAAACATCCTTTTCGGTCGTTTTTCTGATGTAATCTGCGATTTTTTCGTATTCTGTGGTCTTCGGAACATCGCTTTCTGCCCGTTTTTCGTCTTTTTGCCTTAAAAATTCCTCGAGTTTGAAGCGCTGGATCTTGTCGAGTCTCGTTCTCGGCAGCGGCTGGTTCGTAAGGACGAAATCGAGGATCTTTTTGTGGTGAGACGCCGTTGAATTGTATCTGTCAATGATCTCCCAGCGGATAAATTCTTCGAGATTCGGGATCTGCCGCTCTGCAAGTACCTTTTCATCGGGTCTGATGATAGCGCAGAGAACGCCGTTTTTTGCAATCACCGCGATCTCTTTGATCAGAGCATCGCTTCGTTCGATATCCTGCTCGATCTCGGTCGGATTTACGTTCTTGCCGTTTCCGAGTATGATTATCTCTTTTTTTCTGCCCGTTATGCAGAGATTACCTTCCTTGTCGAAGTGACCGAGATCTCCGGTATAAAGCCAGCCGTCACGCAAAACTTCGGCCGTTTCTTCCGGGCGGTTGTAGTAGCCTTTCATGATGTTTTTTCCGGTCGCCACGATCTCGCCGTCAACGATCTTGACTGTTCCTTTCGAGAGTTCGGTCCCGACGCATCCAGCCTTGCCTTTGCCGGGGCGCGGAAAGGTTATCATCGGGCTCGCTTCGGTCATTCCGTAGCCGTCGCCTATCGAAAAACCGAGTACTTTGAAGCAGTTCCAGACCTCGGGATCGAGTTTTGCGCCGCCGCAGATGAAGTGCTTCATGTTTCCGCCGAACTTCTTTGCGACCGATTTGAAGATCATTTTTGAAAAAGCGGTGCTGTCCGCGATCTTTGCGATTCTGAATATCGCTTTCGTCAGGAATCCCGAATTTATCTTCTGCATGATCCCTTTCATCAGCATTTCGTAGAATCTGGGGACTGCAAGTATCATCGTCGGATGGCTTTTTTCCATCATTTTCGCGATGTCCGAAGCCTGAAGCGACGGGCAGATGACGGCTCTTCCTCCGCCGAGAAGAGGCGCTACGACAGTCCCCAGAAGCGGAAAGACGTGGTGCAGCGGGAGTATCATCAGAACGACGTCGTTTTGAGTGTAGTATCCGCATTCCTGAAGGGCATCCATATTCGCCATGATGTTGCGGCAGGAAAGCATTACGCCTTTCGGAGAGCCGGTAGTTCCGGAAGTGTAGATTATGAGTGACGTTTTTTCTTTGTCATCAACATCGAAATCAACGGCCTCGTATTTCGAAATGTCGCCCTTTATTTCTTCAAAAAGTATTTTTCTTATTTCGGTTTTTCCGGAAATTTCTATTGCTTTTTCAACATTTTCATGCACCTTTTCCGAAAAGAAGATCACATCCGGCGAGCAGTCGCTGATAATGTATGCAATCTCGTCGGGCGTACTCATGAAATCGACAGGAACGACAATGCCGTCCGATTTCCAGATGCCGTAAAACGTATAGATGTATTCAAGCCGGTTTTCGCTTATTATGACAACTCTTTTTCCGTCGAGCTTTCCGAGAATATCAGAAAAAAACGCGACTGTTTTGAGCAGTGTGGTGTAGGAAATTTCGGAATTTTCAGTGACTATCGCTATGTTTGGGCTGTTTTTTATGAACATCGGCATTCTCCCTAAAAAAACGTGGGATATTATTATATAAGTACAAAAAGTAAAGAAGCGGAACATTCTTTGTTTTTTTTGAAAAAACATTATAATACACCGCTTTTTGATTTATTGACTGTCGGTGATTTATGAAGTTATCCATACTTATTCCGGTTTACAACGAGGAAAAAACGCTCGAAATTATTTTGGAAAAAGTTTTAGAGATTGAAAAATCGCATTTGATTGATGAGCTTGAAGTTGTTGCAGTAGATGACTGTTCAAAAGATAACTCACTGAATATATTGGGAAAATATTTGGGCAAAATAAAAATTCTCAAACATGAGAAAAATCAGGGAAAAGGGGCAGCGATAAGAACTGCCGCCGCAAATGCGACAGGTGATTACGTCGTTTTTCAGGATGCAGACCTTGAATACGATCCTCAGGATCTTCTGAAAATGCTCGGTTTTGCCGTAAAAAACAGTGTCGATGTCCTTTACGGAAGCCGGTTTCTGGAAAAAAAGACAAGCCCGCTCGGAAAAGCACACTATTTTGTGAATGCAGGACTCACGACTTTCTCCAATCTTCTGACAGGTTTGAAACTCACCGACATGGAAACGTGCTACAAAATGTTCCGCGGAGAGATCCTGAAAGAAATAAACATCGAAGAAGACCGTTTCGGTCTTGAGCCGGAAATCACGGCGAAAGCTGCTAAAATATGCGCCGAAAAAAATCTGAAATTATGTGAAATCCCGATAAACTATGACCCGCGGAAATACAATGACGGCAAAAAAATCGGCTGGAAAGACGGTCTGCGGGCTCTCTATATAATCCTGAAATACGGGTTATTCTGAAGTTTCTTCGTTGAAAGAATCAAGCATCGCCTTTACTGTTGCGGGCGGAAGCCTGAAGTGAAGTCCTTTCGGTGTTTCGAGAAGTTCGTGCGGATAGAACTCTTCTATTCCGGCAAAATTCATGTTTCTGTCGAGGATCGCCGCTTTGCCTTTCCTTCCGGTTGTTCTGAAAACATCGAGTGAACAGGCGATCTGTTTTTTACCGATGACGCGAAGCACTGTGCCTGGCGGGAAAATTCCGAGTGCACTGAAAATGGCTTTGACTGTGACTTTGGCGAGACAGCGCATGTCAGCCAGTTTGAAAAGCTGTTCTATCGCTTCGGGGCGCTTCATCGGGATCGTTTGGCGTGCAGGCCACCAGCGAGTCGCCAAGTCGTAGTAGTCGCACACTTTTATGATTTCCCCCAAAGGTGTTGACATTATCGGTTTTTCGGGCGGTATCGGTTTGCAGTCGAAAGTGTAGGTCGTGTGGTGCAGACCGGCTGTGATCGCAGCTTCCATCATGGCGAAGTTAAGAGAATTTAGCCGGCTGAGGACAGCAAAACCGTTCTGGCAGTGCTCAATGACTTCGCCGCGTGAATTTTCGGGAAGATCGATATCGTGGAAATATGCCGCCATGCCGATCCGTGTGAGCATGGAACGGTCGATACCTAGCTGGACTCCTGCTGCAATGCTTAAAATAGCCGTGTTTGTCAGGTGAGTTGCGATCATTTTGCCGCGGAGACTGTTGATCGAAGAAAGGACCATGAGGTGCGATTCCTGCGAGTCGCTTGAGCCGTCGCAGATGAGGTCTATCGCGTTCTGGATGTTTCTCATCGCCTTTTTGAGCGGCATCGGACGGTTTTCTCTGATTTTTGTCTTGAACATCGAGTGGTCGAGTATCATGTTGCGGTATGTGAGTCTGGCAAGCTGGCTTTTGTTCAGAATATTGAAGAGATCGTCGCCGCCGGAGCTGTCGCGCTGCGTTATCTGGATTTTTATGCTCTTATTTTTAAGCCGCTGCTCGAATTGCGCAAATCTTGTATCGAGTTTGGAATTCGACTTGATGATTTCCTGACCTGTAAGCATGAACTCGACGATTTCGCTGACACCGCTTGCTTTCTGGAATATTATCGTTGCGATCTGGAGTTCAATAAAGAAATTTTCCATTTCCTCGAAAGAGATGTTCATGCCTTTTTTTCTTCGGACTCTTACATCGTTGAGCATGAAGTCGTTGCCGTTGAAAGTGAAATCGAAAAAAGAGTCCGTCGCAAAGAAAAATTTTAGAGTCTCGTTCATTTTTTCGGTGTTTTTTTCGACAGTGTCGTTTCCTGCACCGTAAAGCCTGAGCGATTTCAGCAGAGCATTTGCCGCAACGGTGAAATCGTACATCTTCTCTCTTTCGATACGATCCTGATTTTCAAAAAACTCCGAAGATATTACATTGTTGTGAAGTTCTTCGCTCATAAGTATTTATCCTTGATTTTATTTACTATTTTTACGGTTTCCTTGTTGCCTGAAGATAGAGATTTGTCGATGAATTTTCTCG
This sequence comes from uncultured bacterium, assembly GCA_905235605.1. Classification (GTDB taxonomy): domain Bacteria; phylum UBP6; class UBA1177; order UBA1177; family UBA1177; genus UBA1177. The sequence goes on along the minus strand of CAJOMF010000056.1, from coordinate 10,748 downwards.
CTTCAGGATCATTTCTGTAATAAAAAATCGTTTTGTAGAACTCTTCTTTGGCATTTGGTACCGATTTGTTGAAAAGACTTCCCGAAGCAGTAAGCATACCTGCTGCAGCGGAAAAAAGCTCTTCGAAAATTTCCGGTTTCAAAAGTTTGCAGAAAGCCTGCAGTTCATCCTGTTTCATCCTTGCCAGAGAGTTTATATCGGCCGCACGGATGATGAATTTTGAAAAATGCTTCATTGTTGTCGCTTTCTGTATCGCCTGAATTGCTTTCAGTCTTATGTCGTAATCCTCAGTCAGAAGCTGCTGCCCCAGAAGGTCGAAAAGATCGTATTTCCGCATCGATATTATCATCTGGAACAGGTTGTCTATTTCGTCAGGTTCTAGTTTTTTGAGGTTGGACGGCTGAAACAGACGGTTGACGATAGGTCTTATCGTCATGCTGTCTTTTAGTTCGAGGATTTTCTCTATTGCGGTGCTTCTGACATCTCTTGCCGACGAGAAAACCGCTCTCTCAAGTGCCGGAAGAGCCTCTTCTATTGAAAATTCCATGAGAAGGGCAAGAGCTTCGATCCTGGCCTGTTTCTGCGGATGCGAAAGAGCAGCCCTTATTGCAGGAAGGATCCGCTGGTCGGCTTTCTCTTTCATCATTGCAAAGGCGTTGCGGACGATTTTCCAGTCTGAATGCCGCGTGAGAGCCAGAAGGTCGTCTGTTACCGGAAGATATTTTGCACAGCTTTTTATGATGGCGATCCGCGTTTCTTTAGACTCGAGACTGTTGATTTTTGAAAGGAGGAACTCTGTCTTTTTCGGAGGGACCATCGCAAAAAGTTTGCCGATAACGGCAAGTTCTTCTTCCGGAATGTCTTCAACAGTAAAAAAGAAATCGGTTAAAAATTCCTCGTTTTCGAGGTCGGAAAAAGTTTCTTTGATTTTTTTCGAGTATTCCGGCTGTGTGGTTTTGAGCTGTTCTGCAATATCTTTAAGTGTCTGGATGAATATTATCGCGCCGCTGACGGAACCGAAAAGAAGCAGCTTTTCCCAGAGCGAAACTGCAGTGTCGAGAAGTTCACGCCCGGCTTTTGTCCCCTGGCTGCTCGTAAGGCGCGCCGAAAGCTCTTTCAAAAAGCGGTTGACGACGAATGCGTCGCTGTTTCTTTTCAGGGCTTCGTCGAATTTGAACATCTCCATTTTTCCGACAATGTAGTTCGAAAGCCTTTGGTTGAGCAGTTCCTTTCTTTCGTTAAAGTCTATCTGAATGTCTTCCTTCAGAATAAGGTCGGAATATTTTTCAAAATCGGTAACTTCAAACTTCGGAGCTACGGCCGTATCTGATGCAGATTCGCCGGTACCCTTCATTCCTTCGCTGCTGTCGATTTCACCGATACCGTCATGCCCGGGTCCGTATGAAAGTTCTTCGACGAGGAACGGTGAAAATGTGTCGTCTGTATCGCTTGAAACAGCAATATTCTGCTTTATGAGTTCATCTTCCGTTATGTAGCCGATGTTTGTGAAATTGTGATCCCAGAGCAGTGTCGCCAGGTCGTAGTCTTCGTTTGCAAACAGTGTGCACTGTGCAAGAATGTCGAAAAGCTGGTTGATTTCATCTATTGTTGTTCCCTGCTGGAAAAAAATCTCGCGTAATCCGTCATTGTAAAGGAAAAATACGACTTCACGGTCTCTGTCGCCGGTATCGAGAAGGTGGTTTCCCATCATAAAACCGTTTGTCGATATTCTGAGCGAAATCGAAGGAATGTTTGTAAGAATCTCATCCAGCTTTTTTTTAAAATAATTTGCGAACCTCGAAAACGCCGGATTGCTTCTGGGATAAAGCCTGTAACCGCGGATGACTTTGTTAAAAAGCCCGACAAGTTCCTTTGTTAATTTGACGATCTCCTGATCATCAAACAATTTGTCAGCATTATCTTTGAAAAAATCGTAAATTTCTCTTTTCTTATCGCTGGCTTTTACCATTTTTCAAAACCTCAAAAAAATTCCGCGTATTTTAGTGACTAATAAAAAAAATACAATTTTTTTATATTGCCGCCGTCGATATATCGTTATATCGATACTATTGCGGCGGCGCTGGTTTTATGGTATAAGCCGCTGTTTTTGTTGTTGATTGGAGAATACGATGGCTGAAGGGATTTTGAGGCGTGACCCTCTCAATAAAATATGGGTGATTTTTGCTCCCGAAAAGGTGAAAACGGTGATTTCGGGAAGTTCGGAAAACGAGGCGAAATTTGATGTAGATCCTTTTGTTCCGGGCTTCGAGTCTGCAACCGGTCCCGATATCATGCGGAGTTCCGATCCCGTTTATTCGGTCGGCGGCTGGTCTTCGCGCGTTTTTCCGGCAAAAAATCCGATACTCAGAGTTGAAAACGACAAAAACAGCCGGGGGATCGGGCTTTACGATTCAATGTCAAGGCTCGGAGCGCATGAGGTCGTCGTCGAAACTCCTAAAAGCGGTATCAGCATGGATCAGCTTTCAGTCGAAGAGATCGCTGACGGTATAAAAATCATTTTTGACCGCATCGCAGACCTCAGAAAAGACATCCGTTTCCGCTATATTTCGGTGACTAAAAGCAGGGGCGCCGCAGCCGGAGGAACGATCGACCACAACTATTCTGAAATCAAGGCTTATCCTTTCATTCCGCCGTTTGTCAGGAACAAACTCAACAACTGCCTTGCATATTACCGCGACAAGGAGCGCTGCCTTCTCTGCGACATCATCGATCAGGAACTTTCCGAGAGAAAAAGGATCGTCTGCGAGCATGACAACTTTATCGCCTTCTGCCCGTATGCAAGCCGCTTTCCCTTTGAAATCATGGTGATTCCTAAAAAACACGGCAGGATTTTGAGCGATAATCCCGCTTCGGCGATTGCTGATTTCGCAAAAATCCTGAAACCGGTCATGGCAAAACTTAAGTCAGGGCTCAATTCGCCTGCATACAACATGGTATTCAACTATCTTCCGGTAAACAGCGGCGCAGACAGCGAGGCTGAAAGCAGGGCTTACCACTGGCATCTGGAGATAATCCCGCGCATAACGGTCATCAGTGCCGACTGTTTTGAAAACGGTATTTTCGTAAATCCGACTCTGCCCGAAGATGCGGCTGAGTTTTTGAGAAACATAAGGGAGTAGAAGATGAAGTATTCAGTTATTCCGGCTGCGGGGCTCGCGACACGTTTCCTGCCTGCGTCGAAGTGCATTCCTAAGGAACTTTTCCCCGTTTTGGACAAACCTGTCATCCAGTATATTGTCGAAGAGTCGGTCGAAGCGGGAGCGACGAACGTCGTTTTTGTTTCGGGTAACGGAAAAGAGGCGATCCTTGACCATTTTGACAAGATAAATCCCAAATTTTCGGTGGGAAAGCTGAAAGATTCCGTTCGTGAAAAAGTAGAAACTCTCGATGACATGATCGAAGTCATCTCTGTCCGCCAGAAGTCTCCTCAAGGCTTGGGGCACGCCGTTATGAAAGGCACTTTCGTCGTTCCGAGTGAGGAATCTTTTGCCGTAATGCTTCCCGATATGCTCATTTTTTCGGAAGGCGAACGCTCTGTCATGCAGGAAATGTGTTCTATCAGCGAAAAATACGGCTGCTCGGTGATCGCTCTCATGGAAGTTCCCGCAGAGACCCGCGGAATGTACGGTATCGCTGAAGGAAAAACGCTTGAAAACGGTGTCATCGATATTAAAAAACTTATCGAAAAACCGACAGCGGGCGAGACAGAATCGAATCTCGCGATTCTGGGAAGATACATTTTTACGCCGAGGATCGCAGAAATTTTAAGGACCGTCAAGCCGGGTCGGGGAGGGGAGATCCAGCTTACCGACGCGATGGTGAGCCTTCTTGCCGAAGAACGGATCTTAGGTTACGTCATTGACTCAAAAACTCACGTTTTCGACACCGGAAACATGGAAGGATTCGCACTCGCCAATGCCTATGCCGCGCTTTGCAGAGTGCCTGATTTCGACAAAAAAATCGCTGATTTGATCAAGAAATAATTTCGGCGCCGGATCTTGCCGGGATCACGGAATCCCGATTGGCGCCGCCGTGATCACGTAATCCCGGAATCCCGTGATCCCGTTAAACTATCGGCGCTCCAGTTTGAATTTTCCGTTTTCGACTGTCATAACGGCTTTCGTCTTCGGCGGCAGGTTGCCTTTTAATATCTCGGTCGCAAGCAGCGTTTCGATATTTTTCTCAAGGTAACGACGGACCGGTCTTGCGCCGTATTCGGTGTTGAAGGATTCGTCGATGACTTTCTGCATTGCTTTTTCGTCAAGGTCGAGGTGAAGCTCTTTCTCATCAAGGATCTTGTTGATGTTCCTGAGCAGAAGAGCCGTTATCTCTTTCAGGTTGTCGCCCGAAAGCGGGTTGAAGACGATTATATCATCGATTCGGTTGATGAATTCAGGTTTGAAACGCCCTTTGATCGTCTGCATTATCGCTTCGTGCTCAGCTTCAGAGAGTTTTCCCTCCTTCGCTTCGATAAGGTCGCTTCCGAGGTTCGAAGTCATGATTATTATCGTGTTTTTAAACGACACGGTCCGGCCCTGGTTGTCGGTAAGACGGCCGTCTTCAAGTATCTGAAGCAGAATGTTGAAGACATCTTCATGCGCCTTTTCGATCTCATCGAGCAGAACGATGGAGTAGGGTTTTCTCCTGACCGCTTCGGTAAGCTGACCGCCTTCATCGTAGCCGACGTATCCTGGAGGCGCACCGATGAGACGCGAAACTGAGAATTTCTCCATGTATTCACTCATGTCTATTCGAACCATATTATCCGCCGTATCAAAGAGCTGTTCGGCCAGTTTTTTGGCAAGTTCGGTCTTTCCTACACCTGTCGGACCTACGAAAATGAACGATCCGAGCGGCCTGTTCGGGTTGGTGAGCCCTGCACGCGACCTCAGAATTGCTCTCGTGATGCTTTCGATCGCCTCGTTCTGGCCGATGATGTCTTCTTTCAGCCTGTTCGAAAGGTTGAGTATCCTCTCTTTTTCAGTCTGCGTCATGCTCGAAACGGGGATCCCCGTCCACTTGCTGACGACTTCGGCGATCTGCTTTTCGGTCAAAACTTCGGTAACCATGACGTTTTCGTTTTTCGTAATTTCCTGAGCTTCTTTCAGTTTGGCTTCAAGCGTTCTCAGCCTGCCGTACTGCAGTTCTCCGACTTTGTTGAAGTCGCCTTCGCTCTGCGCTCTTTCGATCATTGTTTTCACTTCATCGATCTCTTTTTTGAGCTTTTTGACTTCTTCGATCGAAGCCTTTTCCTTCTGCCAGACCTTATACTGCTTGTCGTATTCCTCGGTCGTCTCTTTGAGCTTTTCCTCGATCGCTCTTATCTCTTCCTTGGTTGCGCCCGAATCTTTTCTGCGGAAACCTTCAAATTCGATCTGCAACTGGAGTTTTTTCCTTCTCAAATCGTCAAGTTCTGCCGGCATGCTGTCGTTGTCGGTCCTCAGCATTGCGCACGCTTCATCTATCAGATCAATAGATTTATCGGGCTGGAAACGGTCTGAAATGTATCGGTTCGAGAGTTTTACAGCCGAAACGATCGCACCTTCCGAAATCGTGATGCCGTGATGGATCTCGAAACGCTCCCTAAGACCACGCAGGATCGAAATAGTCTCGTCTTCATCCGGCGGCTGGACGATAAGGGGCTGGAACCTTCTTTCAAGCGCGGCATCCTTTTCGATGTACTTTCTGTACTCGTCGAGTGTAGTTGCGCCGATGCAGTGAAGCTCGCCTCGCGCAAGCATAGGTTTGAGCATGTTTGCCGCATCCATGCTGCCGTCCGCTTTGCCCGCTCCGACGATCGTGTGCAGCTCATCGATGAAAAGAATGACCTTTCCTTCCGATTCCTTGACCGCTTTCAGGACTTCTTTGAGCCTCTCCTCGAATTCGCCGCGGTATTTAGCTCCGGAGATAAGTGCGCCCATATCGAGCTCGAATATCTCCTTGTTCTGAAGGCTTACCGGCACATCGCCGCGCACGATCCTTCGTGCCAGACCTTCAACGATCGCCGTCTTGCCGACACCCGGCTGACCGATGATGACGGGGTTGTTTTTCGTTCTTCTCGAAAGAATCCTGATGATCCGCCGTATCTCGCCGTCACGCCCGATCACAGGATCGAGCTTCCCCGCTTTGGCAAGATCGACAATGTTCCTTCCGTAGTTTTTCCACGAATCTTTGTTTGTTTCATTCTCGTTAACATTGTAATCCATAGCAAACCTCCATTTAAAATCCGGCATCTGTTATAAACAACTTTTCGCGGTTTCAAGGGGGAAAAATCACAGCTGCGGGAAAAAATTCAAAAAAAGCGGGCAGGGAATTTGGTGAGAATGCAGCTTGTTTTTTTAAGATTTTCTTCTAAAATACTGCGTTTTTTTGTTTGGCAACCCGTATGTGAGGAAAAAATGAAGAAAATTTTTGCAGTCTTCGCGCTTTTTACACTGTTTTTCGCAGTTTCCTGCGGAAGTTCAAGTAACAGCGAAAACAAAGACAATACCGACACAGGTGAAACTGTGACAGACGAAGATTCCGGCACGGCTGACAGCGAGCCGGCTGATACAACACCGGAACAGCCTGACAATGAAGATTCAGGCAGAAAGCAGGGTGAACTTTACGGTGAATGTTACCCGAATGCGACCTGCAACAAAGGTCTTGTTTGCGATGAGGAAAACAATGTCTGCATCAAAGATCCGAACGGCAACAGCAATGATTCGGATAATGATGTGACGGAAACTGACGATGACGGTGATTCAACTCATGATGACGCAGATTCTGACAGCGATTCAGATAGTTCGGATTCAACTGCTGATGATGCTGACACGTCTGATTCGCAGTCGGACGACGATGCAGATACCGACAGCGGTGATCCGGATGAACCCTGCACAACAATTGACGCCAAGCTGTGGTGGTCACCAAAAACAACGGATACAATGGATTGGCTGAGTGCGCTTGATTACTGTGAAAAAAAGTTGAACGATTCGAACAAATGCGGGTATTCAGACTGGCATCTGCCTATAATCGATGAACTGAAGACGCTCCTTAAGTGGAGAAGGGATTCCCAATGCAAGGTTTCTGAAACGGACGACCATTTGTCTTTTAATGATTACTGGACATGCTCAAGCTGCTGCCATGATTGTACGCTTGGAGGCGGAGGAGAGTGCAACTACTCTTCTTATTATTACGACGGAAGATACAGCAAATTAGGCGACTCCGGCTCGCTCTGGTCTTCCTCTGTTCCAACCGAATATATTCATTCTGCGTGGATTGTAAATTTCAATGCCGCTCAGGTGTACAACAAAAGTAAGTCGAACACGACTGAAGTCTATGTTCGTTGTGTGCGGGGAGCTCAGTAACCGAGGCTCTGCAACCAAGCCCTCTCCGTCACTATGTGACACCTCTCCCAGAGTGAGAGGCAAGTTCACAAATTCCCTATAATTTCCACAATCCATGATGCAAACTCCAATGCAATGTCAGAATGGGCAAAAATGCCACCGCCGTAACGACCGGATTTTGTAATTATGCCGATTCCGTGCAAAATCTCGTTCCAATTTTTTATTGAAAAAGTGTATGCATTGCTTCCGGCATCCTTTTTAAACGTATCGAAATCGTGACGTTTAAAATCAGGATTGTGAAGGCTTTCCCAAAGCCCGAGAAATTCCACAATATCTCTGCTGCGAAGCCAGCTGTGGATCGTTATTCGCGGATCGGAACTCCTGAAACGGGCAATATCTGTCAGCGAAATGTACTCTTCTTTAAAATTCGTTGTGTAAATACCAATTTCGATGCCTTGAGCATGAATTGTTTCTGTAACAGTTTTCATGTTTTACCTCCAAATATTATTTTGCGTTTACATAAAATAGTTGTTATAAATCTTAATTTTTATAAAAGAGCTGTGATTATTTATTTTAAATATAAGAATATAGAATTTAAGTCAATAAAAATTTTATAACTTAATAAAAAGTGTGCTGGAAAGGTATTGAACAGCGGCTAATTCTTTCAATGTTGAAGTCATAGCTGCAAGAAAAAGTACGAAATAAACAGGGAAGGGGAATGCTGTGGAAAAGGTTCTTGCCTTTTTTGCTTTTTCTTCTAAAATACCCCGTTTTTTGTTTAAAAACTCGTTTGTTTTTATAATTTTAAGGAGGTCAAAATGAAGAAATTTTTTGTCGTTTTCGCGCTGTTAAGCGCAATGTTTCTGGTTATTTCGTGCGGCGGCGGTTCGAAAACCGGCGACACAACCGACACTGGTGAAACCGTGACAGATGAAGACGGCGACACGGCTGATTCAGAACCGGCAGATGATTCAGAACCGTCAGGTGACACTGAACCCGACGATCCGGATAATTCCGATACAACGCCTGATAACGGCGATACGCAGCCGGACAGCGGCGATTCTCAGCCTGACAACGATGCAGATACAGATTCCGGTGATACGGCTCCCGATCAGGATGCCGACACAGATTCAGGTGATACAGTTCCCGATCAGGATACTGATGCTGACACTGACACGGATCCGGTCGTTCCGTCGATGGAAGAGGGCATCTATCTCGGTATCATCGGCTTTAACAACGATCTTACCAAAAAGCCGATCAAGCGTCTGACTGATGCCAACAAATCTGAGTTCAAGAGTTTCATAAACTCTCTTACGCAGTTGAATTTAACGGCGCTTTACTGGGCGGATTACAGCGCACTGGATATGATGGAGAACTTTGAGATTTCTCCTGATTTGCAGCTTAAAAAGGTTGCGCTTGTCACATTCACGGACGGTCTCGACAACCAGTCGCTTTCGTCTGACGATTTCAATCCCGGTCCGTACGACAGTCATGCCGATTATCTTGATGCCATCCACAGCATGATCATGGACGAAGACGGTATTCACGGGCAGCCGGTTACAGCTTATTCGATCGGTCTGAAAGGTGCGGACGTTACCGACGAAGCCAAATTCGAAAACACGCTGGAAATGCTGGCAACCGAGGAAACCGGAGATGAGAAATATTTCTTCCGGGTCAGCGACATGAATGAGGTCGGCCAGTTGTTTGCGGATATTGCAGCAAGTCTTTACTCGGTTTCGACAACGATCAACGTCGGAGTTTATATCCCGGGCGGCTACGACAACGGTCAGGTTATCCGCTACACATTTGACAATGTCAGTGCTGCGACAAGTTCAAACCTTTATATCGAGGCGACATATCACCGCTCAGGCAGCTCAAGAACGCTTGAAAACATAAAATATGAAGGTTTTATCCCGGGTGCTTCGACGATTTCATCCTCTGCAACCGGTCCGAACAATGAACTTTACTTCCAGTTCAACGATCTGAAATATTCTAACGGCGATCCTGTTTCGCAGAGCGAGATCATAAGCAAAAGCCGTTTATGGAAGCAGACAAGCAGCGGCGCATGGGACGGCGAAACGGAAATGAACATGGCTGAACTTCCTCCGATCATCGACGAAGACAAGAGCAGCGCCCTGATCATGCTTGTCCTTGACTCGACGACATCACTCGGAAGCGATTTTGCAAGGATGCAGAATGAAGCAAAGAATTTTGTTGAAATCCTTGTAAACGGCGGAAGCGGCGTAACTGAATCGAGTCCGTGCGACGACAATCCGTGTGCGACACTTGCCAATTCGACGCATATCTGCACCGTAAGCGGCTCAAGCTACACATGCGGTTGTAATTCAGGCTACATCTGGAACGGCTGGCAGTGCGCAAGTACGGCAACGCCGTGCAACCCGAACCCGTGCACAAGCATTTCAAATTCAACGGGTGTCTGCACCGTAAACGGTACAGGCTACACATGCGGCTGTCAGTCCGGTTACACTTGGAACGGCGCAAATTGTGTAGAACCGACAAGCGTTGATTCTCTCACTCTCGGCAATATCTGCACCGGCCAGACATTGTGCTACAACGCGTCTTCGTCAATGACCTGCCCGAGTTCGTCAAGTGCCGATTTCTACGGTCAGGATGCGCAGTACACAAGCGAGTGCACGGCTCAGAGTTTCACTGCTTCATCGAATGTGGTTGTAGACAACAATACCGGTCTCACCTGGGAAAAATCGCCTTCGTCAAGCACCTATACCTGGGCAAACAGAAATACCCACTGCAATGAACTCAACAGTTCCAATTACGGCGGCAGAAGCAACTGGCGTGTTCCGAATCCGCTTGAGTTGCTCACGATTGTCAACAACAGCACTTACAATCCTGCGACGAACTCGAATTTCACTGGAATGCCGACAGACAGCAGTGTTTGGTTCTGGACATCTGCAGAATACAAAGGCAATACAAGCAATGCTTACTATTTCAGTCCGTATTATGGATATTCTTGGTATGATGCAAAAACCAGCACTTACAAAGTTCTCTGCGTTTCAGGCAATGAAATGCCAAAAGGCGTTTTCTCGTCACAGACGATAAGCGGAAGTGTTGTCGTCACAGATTCAACAACAGGTCTTATGTGGCAGAAAGAGTATGCGACAGGCAAGACATGGCAGCAGGCACTCAAATATTGCGAAGATTCAACTTATGCCGGATTTAGTGATTGGAGACTTCCTAACAAGAATGAGCTCGCGTCGCTTTTGAATCACGACAAATCAGGTGCTCCGTATTCTGACTTCCCGGATATGCCGAGCAATTATTTTTGGTCTTCCTCTACCTCCGTCTACGGTACAAGCCGCGCATGGAACGTGGGCTTCAGTTACGGATACGTGGACGGCAGCGGTAAGGCTGACAGCGTCTATG
>CAJOMF010000055.1 GCA_905235605.1 uncultured bacterium | reverse complement strand
AATGCAAGCGGAACATGCGAAAACAAAGGCACTCTGATCCTTCCCTACACATGCGGATGCAGCAGCGGATACTACTGGTGGGGCAAAACAGGATGCCGTTACGGGAAACTGACTCTCGGCAACCTCTGCACCGACAATATGAAATGCTTCAATTCCGAAGGCACCAACAGTACCGAAATAAAATGCCCTGAATCCCCGTCCGGAACAGAAGGAGACTACAATTTATACGGTCAGGACGCTTATTATGCAGAAGCAGGTTTCTGTGCTCCCAAAAACTTCTCTGTCGGAGGAACCGATGCTCAGAAGATAACTATCGACAACAACACCGGACTTATGTGGGCACAGACTCCTGTGTACAGCAAATCATGGAGCGATGCCCAGACTTACTGCTCAGGACTCAGCTACGGCGGTTACAGCAGCGGCTGGAGACTTCCTAAAATCAAAGAGCTCATGACTATATTTAATAACTCAACCAGACCCCTGGATAGAGAATATTTCAATCTTTCTGCCAGCAGTGACAATCACTATTACTGGTCAATAACTCCTGACAAAGCAGATACGACCAATAAAGCCTGGGCAATGTACGGTTTTGACGGTTCTCTTGCTAGTATAGCCAAGACTTCTTCAACTACCTCAAACGGCTGCATCTGTGTAAGAGGAACTGCTATGACAGACACTCCGTCGCTCAGCACTGCAGTTTCCAATGCTGTGAGCAAAGACAGTGTAACACAACTTTACTGGCAGAAAAGCTACGCGCAGAGCAAAACCTGGCAGGGAGCTCTTGAATACTGCGAAAATCTGACACTCGGCGGATATTCTGACTGGAGACTTCCGGATCACAACGAACTTTCTTCAATCGCTGATTACAACAGGACAGATCCTGCCGTCAATACAACTTACTTCACTATGCCGACCAGCGGAACAGGATATAAATTCTGGACATCCACCACAAAATCATCTGCCTCGGTAGCTTACGAAATCGATTTTAAAACAGGTGCATGGCCGTATCTCGGCGGTTCTAAAACAAACAAAAACTATGTCCGCTGCGTCCGCTCCGATCTGTGCGGTACTGGAAAATTCCTGTTTGAGAAAAACTGTGTGACAAGTCCGTGTACTGCAAGTTCATGCTCTTCTGTCGCTTATTCAGACGGAATATGCACGCCGCTTACGGAAAGCACTTATTCATGCGGATGCGTTGAAGGATACACCTGGAGCAGTTCAACTTCAGAATGTACCGAAGATCCGTGTACCGACGACAACGAGTGCACTACCATGGAAGGTTCAGACGGAACATGTACGCCTGTTGACGGAAAAATCAGCTGCGGATGTGAAAACGGGTACTTCTGGAACGGTTCGAGATGCATGAAGAAACTTATCGGGAACATCTGCACCGGACATAAAACATGCAGCAACGCATCAACGAGAATGGTCTGCCCTGAAGAAGGCGAAGATTTCTTCGGTCAGGATTCTCAGTATGCCGCAAAAGGCTCCTGCGCTCCGCAGAGCTTTATTATCAGAACCCCGTACAGCACTCACCCTGATGAAAAAATCGTTCGTGACGAAAACACAAAACTGGAGTGGCAGAAGACGATTTCCGGGGATACATACACATTCTATCAGGCTGTAGGTTACTGCGCTGATCTTGAATACGCCGGATACGATGACTGGCGGCTTCCGACACCGAAAGAATTTTTAAGTACTACCAACAGGGGCATATACCCCCCGATAGACCTCTATTATTTCCCGGACAGCAATGGGAAAAACTTCTGGACTTCAAAGAGATACCTCAACGACACATCTAATGCATGGTATTTTAGTTCAACTTACATAAAATATCAGCCAACAGAAAACCATTATTATGTCCGCTGTGTCCGCGGCGAGACCTTGCCTGACAACTCGTTCACAACTTTGAACAAGAACGGCAGCGAAGTATATCTGGACAATCTTACAGGACTTATGTGGCAGGACAGTACGGTTTCCGGCAAAACATGGCAGCAGGCTCTCGATTACTGTGAAGACTCGACTTATGCTGGATACACAGACTGGAGAATGCCGAACATCAATGAACTTATGTCGGTCGTCAACTATGACAAATACAATACTGCAAGCGATCTGCCTTCATTGATGGGTTCCTGGGTCTGGTCTTCCACTACAACCAACACAAGCTCTTATGCATATATCCTCGATTCCCCGGCCGGCTCATTAACAACTCTCACTAAAACACACTCTTCCGGTTATGTCCGCTGCGTAAGGTAGCATCGTTTTGCAGCAGGAACACACCGCGGTATGTCCCTACAAAATCACATATAATTTTATATCTTTTTTACTTGTAATATTCCTTATTTTTGTTAAAAAGCACTGGTTTTTTGTATAAAAAGAGGTTCTATGAAAGAAAAAAAGATAAAATTCATCTTCACGGGCGGCGGAAGCGGCGGTCACGTCAGTCCCGCTCTGGCAGTTGCCGCAGAACTCAAGAAAACTCTTCCCGAAGCTGAAATCACCTACATCGGCGTTAAAAACAAAGCTGAAGCGCACATGGTCCCGAAAGCGGGAATCCCGCTTAAATTTGTGAAAAGCGCACCTCTTCCGCAGGGAAAATCGCCTGTTTCTCTGTTTAAATTCGCGATGACGATGTTTTCCGGGCTTTCTAAAGCGGCTCTGCTCCTGCTCAAAATAAGACCTAAAGCAGTTTTCGCTACCGGCGGATTCGTAAGTGCACCTACCGTATTTGCCGCATGGATACTGCGCAAGGCTACTTTTGGGCTTTTTAAAACCAGGATAATGATCCACGAATCAAATACCGATCTCGGAAAGATGAACAAGGCAGCGGCAAAAGCGGCTGACAAAGTCGCGGTATCGTTCTCCGAAACGATAAGACACCTTCCGAAAAACAAAGGATTTTTCTCTGGTTATCCGGTAAGAAGCTCGATCGCGCTTGAAGAAAGAACGGCGGCAAGGCGTGAACTCGGTATTCCGGAAAATGCTTTCGTCATTTTCGCTTTCGGCGGCTCGCAGGGTTCGCGCACCATCAACCGCGTCTTGGCAAATTCAGCAAAAAAACTTCTTGAAGATCCGAACACTTACATAATCAACGGAGCAGGAAAACCTTTCGGAAAAGTCTACGAATACCACGGTTTCAACGATGTTTCCGGAATTCTGGAAAAACAGAATCTTGGAGACGCAAAAAAAAGATATATCCTCCGCGATTTCATCGACAACATGGGGCTTTACTACGCCGCGTCAGACCTGCTTGTTATCCGCGCCGGAGCGGGTTCGATCGTCGAAGTGTGCCGTCAGGGCAAGCCTTCTCTCATAATCCCGATAAGCAACATCGGAAACGACCACCAAATTGGTAACGCACGCTTCATCGAACGCGCCGGAGCAGCAGCAGTGATATATGAAAGAACCGATCCTTTGAACGGGATCGACATCGCGTTTGCTGATTCAACAGAATTCTGCAAAACTGTTTCAGGATTAAGAGGCAACAAGGCGAAACTTGCAGAAATGTCGGAAGCCGCGAAGAACATTTTCCCCGGCAATCCGGCTGAAATAATCGTCAAAAACCTGCTTTATCTCTGCCGACTCGGCGAAAAACCGGCTGAAATAAAGGGAACGGAATTCGTAAACGACCGCGTTTTAGGGCTCAATTCGACCTCGCTTGAAAAATTTCTGCAGAAAACGAAATCGGGCGCAGAAAAGCCTCTTGAAGCTGACGAAGTGAAACTCATAAAAAACAAGATCGACATGCTTTTCTCGTCTCACAATCCTGTCATCAAGGCGCGTGCATGCCGCTCTTCTGGGGTTTTAGGTTACGCCGAAGTCACCCCGCTCATAATCCGTTATGCAGCAGACAAAAACAGCGCACCCTTCTTAAGCAGAGACGCTTTTGCAGCACTGAAGCAGCTAACTCTCATCTGCGAAACCGGAAGACGCGAAGACCTTTTCAATGCGATACTTTCAGGGCTTGAAAATTCATACTACGAGACCCGTTTTTCGGCTGAAAAGTGCATTTCTGCATTTGCCGGACACTTCGGGATCAGCGAAAACGAACGCGGAAAATTTTTGGATCTGCTCTTTAAAAACATGTCCGACCACTGCTTTGAAGTGCGTGCGGAAGCTGTTCTTGCGGCGGCGCAGATTTCAACCGATACCGGAAATCTGCTCGAACACTTCTCAAAACTCTACTTCGATGCTGTCTGGAAAGTAAGGATGGCGCTCCTTCAGGCCTTTGAGATCCTCATCAAAAGAGATGTCCTGGACAAAAAAACTGCTGCCTCAGAAATCGATAAGATCCTTATCACGAGCAACGGATACACGACCGAATACGAGCTTAAAAAAGAGTATAATTCGGTCATGGAACTTATTTCACAGGAGAAAAAATCATGATATATTCGATCTTCAAATCGGTTTTCGGAGCCGGCGGCGGATTTGCAGTTTTCAAATATCTCTCATCGAGAACTCTGATCGCTTTCGTAACGGCGTTTTTCCTCTCGCTCATCATCGGCAGACCGCTTATCAATGCGCTTTACAGGCACGGGTTCCGCTCGTTTGAAAGAAGCTACGGCGAAATAAATTCGCAGAAAAAAACGGGAACTCCGATGATGGGAGGGA
The DNA here is from genome assembly GCA_905235605.1 of uncultured bacterium. Lineage (GTDB taxonomy): Bacteria > UBP6 > UBA1177 > UBA1177 > UBA1177 > UBA1177. Next base: position 12,180 of record CAJOMF010000055.1, on the reverse strand, counting down.
TCCTGATTTTCATGACCGGGATCGGCAGCGCGCTGCTCTGGTGCGACCTGGCAAACCCGTTCATCTGGGCTCTTCTTGCAAGCGCAGTCTGGTTTGCCCTTTTCGGAGCGATCGACGACTACAAGAAAATCAAAGGCCGTGACGCCGACGAAGGGCTTTCCCGCTTTGCAAAATACACGATACAGATCCTTTTCGGCGTTCTTCTCGCCGTTTTCGTCCTTCAGCCCGACATTTCTCCGCTTCCGGCAGATGTCGCCAACTCCTTCCAGTTCCCGTTTTTCAAAGGATTTCTCTTCAGCTCGACCGCTCTCACGGCGCTCTGGATAGTTTTCATCATCGTCTACTCGGCTAATGCGGTCAATTTCGCAGACGGCATGGACGGTCTCACGATAGTTCCTTCGGTTTTCGTCTTCATTGTTCTCGGCGTTTTCGCATACATCGTCGGCAACAAGATCCAGGCTCAGCACCTGCTTTACGAATACATCCCGGGAAGCGGTGAGATCGCCGTTTTCTGCGGCGCGATAGTTGGAGCAGGGATCGGATTTCTGTGGTTCAACTCCCATCCGGCCGAAGTTTTCATGGGCGACATGGGTAGCCTTTTTCTCGGGGGAACGATGGGAACAGCAGCAGTGCTCATCAGGCAGGAAGTGATTTTCATCATTGCCGGAGCGATTTTCGTGATCGAAATAACTTCGACTTTCGTCCAGGAAAATATCGGCTTCAAAATGCACCGCAGGATCCTTTACCGTGCGCCGCTGCATCACCACTACCAGCATCAGGGAATGGCCGAAGCAAAGATAGTAACAAGGTTCTGGATAGTTAGCGCGATCATGGCGGCTCTGGCACTTATCACCATTAAATTCAGGTAGTTATGTCAAAAAAGCAGGAAATGTACTTCAACGGAGACGATTGTCGTTTCTGCAACGGGATGTGCTGCCGCTACGTCACGATCGACATTGAAAAGGAGCCGCGTTCCGAAGAGCGTTTCGATGAAATAATCTGGTGGCTCTGCAATCCGAACATCAAGATCCTGAAAAACGGACATTTCTGGTCGGTTCTCGTCATGGGAAAGTGCGAAAACCTCAACGGATCGGACAAGTGTGACATCTACGAAGCGCGCCCCGATCTGTGCCGCGACTATCCGCCGGAAGAGGAAGGATGCCACTTCGACAGCATCAAAAGACTCGAAGGAACGATCTTCAGCACGCCTGAAGAACTTCTCACTTATTTAGCCGTCGAGCGCAAAAAAGATTGGGCAAAAAAACGGCTCGAAAATATAAAAAAGGCGAGATCGATCAAATAAAAGGAGAAAAAAATGATCCAGTCCAGAATTTTTCTCTTCATCACAGTTTTAAGCACTTTTTTTCCTGTTTCTGCGAAATGCGTCCTTTTTGCAGACCGCGACGGAGACGGATTCGGCAGCGAAAAAGCGGTTTTCGACTACGACTGCCCTGACGACGATGCGATCCCGACAGGATACTCACGCAAAGGAGGCGACTGCAACGACAGTAACCGCTACGTAAACCCGAAAGCGGAAGAACTCTGCAACGGGATCGACGACAACTGCGACGGCATTATCGATCCGGAAAACGCTAAAGACTGCAACAGATACTACAAAGATTTGGATTACGACGGATTCGGAACGGATGAATACCGCTGTCTGTGCGTCTCCGAAGGCGATTTCCGCGCACTCGAAAGAGGCGACTGCAACGACAACAACCCGAAAATCCACCCGGAAGCAAGAGAGATCTGCAACGATTTTGACGACAACTGCAACGGCATCGTTGATGAAGGTGAAAATATCGCAAACTGCCGGCCGTTCTACCGCGACAGCGACGGAGACGGATTCGGGATAGGCGATGACAGCAGGTGTTTATGCAAGGCTGACGGGATTTTCAGAGCCGAAAAAACGGGCGACTGCAACGACAACAATCCCGAAATTTACCCTGGCGCTTACGAATATTTCGACAGGCTTGACAACAACTGCAACGGCATAATTGACGAAAATCCGGGCAATCTTCCGCCGCCGCCGAGACCAAAACCTAGAAAATATTGAAATATTTAAAGATTTTCTTTTTTAAATTCGCAAAGTCTGATAATTTTTCTGAACATTGATTCGAAATGTTCGAAATTCAGAGACTGGAACCCGTCTGAAAGAGCGTTTGTCGGGTTGTAGTGTGTTTCAACGATAAGACCGTCAGCACCCAAAACGACAGCCGCTTCAGAAACGACCGGAACATACTTGAAGTTGCCGACACTGTGCGACGGATCCAAAATCACCGGAAGATGCGTCAGCCCCTTTATTATCGGGATAGCCGCAATATTCACAATGCTGCGTGTCGAATCGTCGAAAGAAGTGATCCCGCGCTCGCAGAGAATGATGTTTTCGTTGCCTTCCGCCATGATATATTCTGCGCTGGAAAGAAATTCGTCGATCGTGGCATTTGCTGAACGCTTGAGAAGGATCGGCTTGCTGCACTTTCCGAGCTCCTTGAGAAGTGCGAAATTCATCATGTTTCTCGCACCGACCTGAATGATGTCGATATACTGCTCGAAAAGATCGATGTGTCTGACATCGACTATTTCGGAAACCGACTTCATGTTATATCTTTTCGCCGTCTCGTTCAGGATTTTGACGCCGTTTTCACCCAAACCCTGGAAAGAATAAGGAGAAGTCCTCATTTTGAATGTGCCGCCGCGAAGGATCTTTACTCCCATGCCCGAAAGGAATGCCGCTATCTTATCGAGAGAATCGGCACTTTCAACGCTGCACGGACCTGACATCACCGTAAAATCCCCGCCTATTGAAACACCGTCGCCCAAGTCGATGACGCTTTTTTCACGATAATGTCTGGAGACCATGCAATACGGTTTTGAAATGTTGATTATCCGCTCGACTCCAGGCAAAGATTTAAAACGTCCCATATCGGAAGTAGTAAGATCTCCGGCAACCGGAATAAGGACATAACTCGAACCCTGCAAAACCTCGAACGACATCCCGTTCGCAATAAGAGTCTCTTTAATATTATCCAAAAATTCTTCGTTTGTTCCTTTTTTAACAACAATGATCATTTTGCAAATCCTGCCATTGATTTCATTTCAGCTATAATCTCTTTCACGATTTCACGTGATTTCGTCAACAATTCAAAGAACCTGTCATCTTCGAGAGGAACTCTCTCGGCAGTTCCCTGAAGTTCGATTATATTGCCGTTTTCAGAAAAAACAAAATTAAAATCGGTATCAGCCCGGGAATCTTTTTCGTAGTCCAGATCTATCACGACTTCGCCGTCGATAACGCCGCCGCTTATAGCTCCGATCCAGTTTTTAAGCGGATTTTCGGGAACGACACCTTCTTCGACCAGCTTTCTGCATGCAAGAGCCACCGCAAGCATCCCGCCGTTTACCGAAGCGGTGCGCGTCCCGCCGTCGGCTTCCAGAACATCGCAGTCGATAAGCATCGTGATCCCGGGGATCTTTTCGAGATCGACCGCCATTCTGAGCGAACGCCCTATCAGGCGCTGGATCTCGGCAGTACGACCTGAAATCTTGGTCCTTTCGCGGGCACTTCTGACGTTTGTCGAACCAGGAAGAAGCGAATATTCTGCCGTGAGCCAGCCGCCGCTTTTTACGTGCGGAGGAACTTTCATATCAAGCGAAAGCGCCGTTATGACCTTCGTGTTTCCCGAAACCGAGAGCACCGAAGCGTAAGGATTATTCAGATAATTCGTAATAAAAGAGTGTTCCCTCAAAGTTCTCTCCAACAAAAAATTTAATAATTATCCGTGTTTTTCCGAAATCCTGTCAAGAACGACTATCAAAACGACGCCTACAATCATAAGCGCTATGCAGAGAAAGAAATATCCGCCGAAACTTTCCGGAAAAACATTCGCCTGTGACACGATCTTCTCTTTTCCGCTGACGATTTCAACAACGGCTTCGCCTTTCCACGGCCAGATGCTGCGCAGCGAACCCGCCATGAGACCGGTGAGAAACGCAAGCGTAACGGAGTGCCATTTCGTGAGAAGCCAGTTGAAAAAGCGCGAAAATCCGATGAGACCTGCGCCGCAGCCGATGCAGAAAACAACAATTACGAGGATGCTGTTCAAGCTGAACGGATTTTTAACAGCTTCGATGATGTATTCATATTTTTTGAGAACAAGCAGAATGAATGCGCCGCTTATGCCCGGAAGGATCATCGCGCAGATGCTCAAAACGCCGCAGAGGAAGATGAACCAGAGCCCGTTCGGAGTTTCGACCGGAATGAGTCCGACCAGAAAATACGCCGCGACAGTTCCAGCAAGTATCGAAATAACTTCAGGAATACGCCATTTTATCGTTTTCCCTACGACATAGATCGAAGCGGCAATGAGACCGTAAAAAAGGCTGTATGTCGGTTCGGGACATTCGTTGAGCAGAAATTTCATGACATGCGCCAGCGAAACTATCGCGACGACGACACCGAAGAAAAGGACTGCAAGAAAACGGGTGTGAAGATGCGCTACCGCCCCTTTGATATCGAAAGAAAGCAGCTTTTTCACGCATACGGCATCAAAAGATTTGATCGCTGCAAGAAGTTTCTGGTAAATTCCTGCGATAAGCGCGATCGTGCCGCCGGAAACGCCGGGAATGACGTTTGCAGCCCCCATGCAGAGACCCGTTACCGCGAGAATTACCGCCTCTTTCCATGAATTCGGCCCCGGAGTAGCCATGACAGCCTTTTTAAAAGTGAGCTTTTCCATTTTAACCTCTTATTTTTTCGAGAGTTTTTTCATCGGTAAAATCAAGTGAAACCGGCGTTATCGTCGCACAACCCCGTCTTATTTCGTGGCAGTCGCTTCCGTCGATATCGGCAAAACCAAATTGGTCGCCGCCTATCCAGTAATACTCTTTTCCGCGCGGATCGACCCGTTTCACGACATCGCCTCCGTACAGCCTTTTGCCGAAAGGAGTCCATTTTACCGGAATTTTTCCCGACTTTGCGATAGTTTCAGGAATGTTGATGTTGAAAAGTTTGGGATTTTCGTAAAGCTCTGATTTTCCTATCCTTTTTTCAATTTCCGGAAGGATCTCGTCAAAAAAGAAATCGGCGCATATTTCAAAAGTTTCGTTTTTGAACGCTGCAAAATCGGTGATATAAAGCGAAACTGCAAACGAAGTGATTCCGTCGTAAAAAGTTTCCATAGCCGCCGAAACCGTGCCTGAATAAGTGATGTCGTCACCTAAATTTCCACCTTTATTGATGCCGGAAACTGCAAAAAGAGGCTTTTCCCCCATCAAAGCGTTGAGACCGATATAGACTGCGTCTGTCGGAGTTCCGTGAACGGCAAAACGGTTTTCTGAAAACTTTGAAACTCTGAGAGGAGAACCCAGAGTTATCGAATGCCCAGCTCCGCTCTGTTCGTTGAGCGGCGCGGAAATAAAACAGTTCAGATTTCTCTTCGATGCCGAATTTTCCAAAGCCGACAGACCTGCGGCATAAATCCCGTCATCGTTTGTAAGAAAAATCTTTTTCGTCATTTTTCAAAAAATGGTCGGGATGACTGGATTTGAACCAGCGACCACCTGAACCCCATTCAGGTACGCTACCCAGACTGCGCTACATCCCGACCTTATAAGGAACAACTTACTTGTTGTTGAGCCTGTCTTTCAGCACCTGACTGTGATGGAAAGTCGCAACTCTTCTTTTGCTGATCGTCAAGGGTTTTTTGGTCTGAGGATTGCGTCCTCTTCTCTCTTTCTTTTCCTTAACGGTGAATTTGCCGAAACCGCTGAGCTGGATCTCGCCTTCTTTTGCAAGAGTGTCTTTGAGTTCTTCAAAGAACATATCAACAAGTTCCGATGCATATTTTTTATCGATTTTCATCTGCTCGTAAACGAAATCTGCAAGTTCAACTTTTGTTACACTCATTTTTTCCCCCAATTAATCAGTTAACGCCTCTGGCTTCTTCTATGATTCTGTCGAAAGCTTTCGGATCTTCAGCTGCGAGGTAAGCAAGAACCTTTCTGTCAATGTCAATATTTGCCTTATGAATCATATCCATGAATTTCGAGTATGAAAGACCTCTTTCTCTGACTGCGGAATTGATTCTCGTGATCCAGAGTTTTCTGAAATCTCTCTTTTTAAGTTTTCTGTGAGCAAACGCATAAGCCCAACCTCTTTCTACGGTTTCCTTGGCAACTCTGTATCTTCTCGATCTTGCCATATAGTTGCCTTTTGCGGCTTTGAGTATCGTAGCTCTTCTTCTATTGGCTTTAAATCCTCTTTTTACTCTCATTTCTAACTCCTATTAAAGATACGGAAGAAGTTTCTTCATCTGCGGCATATCGCACGTTTCGATGTATGCGCCCTTTCTCAGGTCTCTTTTTCTCTTACGTGTTTTCTTCGTAAGGATGTGGCTTTTGAAAGGATGCCATCTTTTCAATTTACCGCTGCCGTTCGATTTAACTCTTTTCGCAGCAGCTCTATTCGTTTTCATTTTCGGCATAACAAATTCTCCTTAATTTTTTTGCGCTACCAACATTGTCATTTTTTTATTTTTAACAACACTATCCAATTCTATCGCTAGCTGATCTTCTCCGCCGAGTTCCTTAACGATAACATTGAGGTTTTCCAGAGCCTTTTCAGCAAACATGATTTCTCTGCCTCTGAAAAAAACAGTGAATTTGACCTTATTTCCGTCTTCAAGAAACTTTTTGGCCTGGCGGACTTTCGTCATCAGGTCGTGAGTATCGGTGTTCGGACGGATCTTAAGCTCTTTGATTTCAACAACCACCTGATTTGCCTTAGCTTTTTTAGCTTTTTTCTTTAACTTGTAAAGATGCTTTCCGAAATCCATTATCTTACATACTACAGGATCCGTGTTTGGGGAAACACAGACGAGATCCAGCCCAAATTCTCTAGCTTTTTCCAAAGCTTCCCGTTTTGTAAGAACACCCAGCACTTCGCCCGTGGGAGCAACCACCCGCATCGTTGGTGATTTTATGGTCTCGTTTACAAGACCAGGTGCAGGCTGTGCCGAATTGCCTGATTCCGGCTTAGCAGGCTTCATCAATAGTAGACTCCGTTGTAATTTTCAGAGTTCAACTTAGCCAGGAAATCTTCCGTTGAAAAAGTTTCCTGTTCTCCGCCTCTCTTTCTGACCGTGATAGTCTTGAGATCGGCTTCGTTATCGCCTATTACAACGATGTAAGGAACTTTCTGAACAGACCATTCGCGAATTTTATATCCAACTTTTTCGTTTCTGTCGTCAAGCTTGACTCTGATGCCGGTTGCGACAAGTTTCTGAATCAGTTTGTCAGCAGTTTCGGCATGTTTTTCGGAAACCGGAAGAACTGCGACCTGAACAGGAGCAAGCCACATCGGGAAAGCACCCTTGAAGTGCTCGATAAGAACACCGAAGAAACGTTCGATCGATCCAAGCAGAGCCCTGTGGAGCATGATCGGGCGGTGTTCCTGACCGTCTTCGCCTGTGTATGAAATATCGAATCTTTCCGGCAGGTTGAAGTCGACCTGAACAGTTGAAAGCTGCCACAGTCTGCCAATCGAATCGGTAATGTTCACATCGATCTTCGGACCGTAGAACGCACCGTCGCCTTCCTGAATTTCCCACGGAAGACCTGACGCCTCAAGAACTTTCTTCAACGCGTCTTCGGCTTTATTCCAGATTTCCAGTTCGCCGACATATTCACTCGGACGCGTGCTGAGGAAAACTTTGAATTTTTCAAATCCGAAACTTCTCAGCATGAAAAGCGCAAAATCAAGAACGCGTTTGATCTCGTCTTCAAGCTGGTCAAGCCTGCAGAAAAGGTGTCCATCGTCCTGTGTGAACCCGCGGACGCGCTTCAAACCGTTGAGAGTTCCCGATTTTTCATATCTGTAAACCGTGCCGAGTTCAGCCCATCTGAACGGGAATTCACGATAGCTCCATTTTTTTCTCTTGTAGAGCATTACGTGGAACGGGCAGTTCATCGGTTTTACGTAATAATCTTCTCCGTCTATATCCATCGGGTTGTACATTCCGTCTTTGTAGAAACCGAGGTGTCCGCTCGTTTCCCAGAGAAGGCTTCTTCCGATGTGCGGAGTGAAAACAATGTTGTATCCGTTTCTTACGTGCTGTTTTCTCCAGAAATTCTCGATGACAGTCCTGACTATGCCGCCGTTCGGAGTCCAGAGAACAAGTCCGCCGCCGACATTTTCCGAGAAAGTGAAAAGATCAAGGTCTGCCCCGATTTTTCTGTGGTCTCTCTCTTTCGCCTCTTCAAGCATCTTGAGATATTCGTCCAGAGATTCCTTGTTCGGAAACGCCGTCGCATAGATCCTCTGAAGCATATTTCTGTTTTCGTCGCCTCTCCAGTATGCACCCGCGACCGACATAAGTTTGAACGCCTTTATGAAACCGGTGTTAGGAACGTGAGGACCGCGGCAGAGATCAACGAAATCGCCGTGGTAGTAGAGAGAAACGAACGGCTCGCCCAAATCTTCAATGATTTCGACCTTATAATTTTCACCCATTTTGGTAAAAAGCTCGATTGCCGCTTCTTTCGTGACGACCTTTCTCATAAAAGGAGATCTTGCTTTTACGATTTCGGCCATTTTCTTTTCGATAGCTTCAAAATCATCTACCGAAAAGCGGTGAGGCGAATCAAAATCGTAATAAAAACCGTTCTCTATCGAAGGACCGATCGTGACTTTAGTGCCCGGAAAGAGCTTCTGGACTGCGTCAGCCATGACGTGCGATGCAGAGTGGCGCATGATAGCAACGCCTTCCGGCATCTTCATCGTGATGACCGACATATTGCCCGATTCGACTTCGGCGGTGACATCGACGAGTCTGTCGTTTATCGAAACAGCGACAGCCGCTTTCGCAAGACCTTCGCCTATTACGCGCTTTATGAACGATAACCAGTTTTCAGAAATTTCGGATTCGATTTTGTTCCCGTCGGGAAGTATTACTTCAAACATATCAACCTCAAAAGAAACATGGTAGGCCCGACTGGGATTGAACCAGTGACCCCTGCTACGTCAAAGCAGTGCTCTCCCGCTGAGCTACGAGCCCACACATGAACAAGAAAATTGCCGCGCTTTATAATCAAATATCACCCCGATGTCAACATTTTTTCCAAAAACCGACACAAATATTCGATTTCATTTGCGTTTTTCCGTTTTCTTCAACTCTTTAAAAAACTCGAACATTCTTAAAACCGACACAACATAGCGTTTAGTTTCGGGATTTTCGTAAATTTTTCCTGCAAGTTTCCCGCTCTTTTCAGTCGGTTTCGTCTCGGTCGAGTAAGTTCCGCCATTGTAGCCCGAAAGCGTCTTCGTAATGTCACCTTTATTATAAGTTAAAAGTGCAGCCAGAAATTTTACCGAACAACCGATCGCATTTTCCGGCACGTTCAAAGTCTTGTAATCGCAGCCCAGAAGTTTTGCTGTAGCCGGCATTATCTGCGTGAGTCCGTAAGCCCCAGCCGCGCTTTTTGCATCTGCTTTTCCGCGCGATTCGACATAAATCACAGCCTTTATCAGCGCTGGATCTATGATTTTTCTGCTGCCGTCAGCCGAAATGTAGGGATATTTTCTAACCGCTTCTTCGATAATGGACGAATATTCGGCATCAATCAGCCTTGCGGCATCCGTGTCAATGTTTGCAAAAAGGATAAAAAGCGCGGCAAAAAGCAAAATCACCTCAAATTTCAAAGCCCGAAAATACTCTTTTTCTTCTCACTTTTCTGCAAATCCTTCTCCTTGTTTTCCTCTCTCAAAAACCGGAGATAAGACCCTGCCGAATCGCGGTCGAACTGCTCTTTCATCACCTTTAAATCAAGGTTTTTGCGTATGTGTTCCAGCGTTTCGGCTGAAATATACGAACTCTGCATGAGATTTGCGAGCCCCAGAGCCTCGATGTTGTCATTTTCCTTTGCGCTTTTCATATATTCCTCATAGTATTTTCTGAACATTTCGCCGCGCACAGCATCGTTTTTCATCTCGTATTCCATTCCTGATTCGAGCCATGCCTTGTGCACGATCTTCTGCGAACTCTCGGCACTGATAAAATCTTTTCCGGAATGAGCCGCGGCAGGAAAAAGCTCCGGAAAAACCGTGTGATTCCCGTAATTTTCCAAGAGTTTGTCGTGGTAATCGCGCAGTTTTCGTCCCCAACCAGAGACATAAGCGGCATACTTTCCGGCACTTGCCGCTTTTGCGCCTGTTTCCGAAACAAATTCAGCAACTTCTCCGAGATCGGGATAAACTTTTTCGAGCCCCTTTTCTACTTCCGCGAGCCACTCTTCAGCACTTTTGTTTTTAAGTTCGCGCCCGATCTGCAGCACTTTGGCAGCCTCTTCGCCCCGTTTTTTTATCTCCGAAATGACTTCTGCAAACTGCCCCAGATATTCGATGAACCGCTCCGCTTCAGAAGTCCTGCTGTCGATCGCAAGTTCGTTTATAAGAAACATCTGCGTTGCAAGGAGTGCATCGGTCTCCGGACTTTCGACCACTACCTGTGCCGAAAGAAAAAAAGTTGCGGAAAAACATAAAACAAAAATAAAAACCTTCATAACGAACCTCTCAAAAAAACGAACCACTATATAAATTTTGAAATTACTTTCAAGTTTTTCTAAAATAAAATTAAAATTTCAAGATGTCGGCAAAAAATCTTGCCTTTTTAACGGCAAAACCTAAAATGCTGCGTTTTTTGTTGATTTATGTTTTGAATATTACCAACTTTTTTAAGGAGAGAAAAATGAAAAAATTTTTGGTTTTCGCAGCTATGTTTGCTGCAGCGTTTATGATGGTTTCCTGCGGCGGAAGCAGCAGTAATGACGGCGTTACGCATGATGGCAGCAAGGTTTGTTCACAATACGGCGGAGAGTGCAAGGGACACGAGATCAGAGCCTGTGTCGAAGGTGACGACGCGTGGTATGAAGTTGCCGGCACCAGCAAAAAATTCGAATGTGACGGGACGAACTGCACGCAGGCTGCCATTGACCTTAACAATTACTGCTATGACACCGACATCGATTACGATGAAGAAGACGGTGCAACTTGCGTCACGAACTCAGAGCCCGACACCTGCGGCGGCAAAGCTGTCAAAACCTGCACAGCAGAAGACGGCGGCTACTGGTATGAAGTAGACGGCAAGAAATTCGAATGCAAAGAAAACGGCACGGAAGAGTGCACGCAGGCAGTACTGGATTTCACAAAATACTGCAGTGAAGCAGAAGGAAACGAAGACGGCGAGTCAACATTTACTGAGAAAGCAACAGCTTATTTTCCGGACGCTTACACCGAAAAAACTCTTGCTGCATGGTACTCCCTCACAGAGACGGATGAAGACAAAATCAAGATCGAAGCCATTTTCCTCTTTGACGACAACACTCTGATAAAAACTACCAGCAAAGTTTATTCTGAAGCAGACGGCAGAGAGCCCAGCGATGAACTCGAGGCAGAAGGCGAATTCACGATCACTTCCGGCGATTACGACAACGGCGAAGCCCATGTTGTTTTAGCAGGAGGGGAAATGGAATTTGACGTCACCATCAGCGACGGTGTCCTCTCCGCAATGGATGCTGAATTCATCAAACAGGACAATGCCGACGCACCTGAAGCAAAATAAGAATCACTCTTAGCTTTTTCTTGCAATAAGCGGAAACTCTTTTTTCGCATCGTTCTTTTAATTTTCAACGGAGAAAGTCATTTCCAACCAGCTCGGCATACAGGTTTGTGCCCCGCAATAATTAATAAAACCCTAAATTTTGCTTTTCCGTCACTTTTCCCTAAAATCCCCGCGTTTTTTTGTTGATTTAGTTTTTGAAGGCGCAGTAACGGCAACTCAACTCAACTCAACTCATTATTAGAAAAGTGTAACCCGTTTTCACCTAAGTCAAGTTTTTTCTTCAATATTTTCACAACTTTATCAACTTTTTTTAAGGAGAGAATTATGAAAAAATTCCTTGTTCCTTTTGCTCTTTTTGCCGCTTTGATTTTTGTCGTAAGCTGCGGCGGCGGCAGCAAAAAAGACAACAAAGAAAATGAACCTGTTGACGACACCGACGTTGTAGAAACTGACGGCGACACCGAACCTACGGAAGAACCGACCGATGAACCAACTACCGAGCCGACCACCGAACCGACAACTGAGCCAACGACTGAGCCGACCACAGAGCCGACAACTGAGC
>CAJOMF010000054.1 GCA_905235605.1 uncultured bacterium | reverse complement strand
TTTGCCTACAAAAGGCGGCCGAGAGAAAAATGCATTGTGGTTTTCGTTATCATAAACAAATTCGTAGAAATATTCATCTCCTTTTTTCAAAACAGAAATGACATAAGATTTGTAATTGGGACTATTTCCTGGATTAGAATCGAAAACACCTATAATAAATCTGTTTTTATTAAATCCCATAAGACCGTTTGACTGAGCAACGGCATAATATTCATCTTTTTCTGGATTGTAAACCAAAGTTCTTACGCTGTGGTTAAGATCCATAACAGCAAGGCCATCACTCATACCATGCATCCATATAGTTCCCATGCTTGCTGTATACCTGTGAACTGTAACATTTCTGTCGCAAACACTTCTTAAACCGGAATCGGTGTCTGATGTCATATCCGGCAATTTGCATGGCCAAGGGTAGCACTCGCGTTCAGGATATTGTCCAGGATTCTCCTTTTCCGCTTTGAGATAAACCTGATATTCGCTCCAGTTATCCCATTCCCAGATATTGCGGACACACTGCGGATCGTTTTCAGTCGGTGTGTCACAGCCGGGACGGCAGAAAGTGGGCTTGCCGTTTGCATCTTTGAAAGGAAAAGGTGTTTTGATCGTGTTTTCGTTGTAGCGCAGATCAAGACATTCGACCTTTTCAGATGTGTCGGAATCCGCATCAGCATCAAATGTCTCATCCGAATCATCAACGATTTCCGAACTTTGCGAATTAGAATCGTCGTCAGTGGTTTCCGAATCCTGAGTGTCTGCATCGGCATCAGGCAAGGCATCAGCGTTGTTTCCAGACTTTGAAGAAGAACAGGAAAGCAAGAAAATCAATCCCAAAACACCTAAAAATAGTCTTAAATGGGTTGGCATATTTACCTCCGAAAAATTATTATGTAAAATCCTGCTGAATAGTTTACTTTTTATTCAGTTTACGTCAAGTGAAAAAATGGGGAATTATGAGAAAAAACAAAAATTTTTGGTTCAGATTTTGGGGAAAAGTTAAATTTAAACCGCCAACTTTTTAAAAAATAACGGCAAGATCCCATTGACAAATCATGGCAAATTTGCCACAATTTGTCAGTGGAAGTCTGAAGGGAGGTTTTGATGGATATCAAAAGAGACAAATATCTTAACGATTTGATTGAGCGGATGCACAACGGTATGATAAAGATCGTAACAGGCATCCGTCGTGTCGGCAAGTCTTATCTGCTGTTCAAAATTTTTAAACAGTATCTTCTTACTTCCGGTGTTCCTGAAGACCATCTGATAGAGATAAATCTTGATGACAGGGCAAATATTGAGTTGCGCGACCCTGATAAGTTTTATAAGTTTGTCCGTTCCAAAATCACGGATGGCGGGCAGTTTTATGTTTTGATAGACGAAATCCAGTTCTTGCCGGATTTTGAAGATGTACTAAACGGTTTTATGCATATAGACAATCTTGATACTTACGTTACCGGCAGTAATTCTAAGTTTCTTTCAAAGGATGTTGTGACAGAGTTCCGTGGCAGGGGAGACGAAATTCATATCTATCCGCTGACTTTTAAAGAATATTATGCTTATTCCGGCAGAGATGTTTACAGGGCATGGGCTGATTATATCGTTTATGGCGGACTTCCTTATGTTGTGACACTGAAAAGCGAAGAACGCAAGGCAGGCTATCTTTCCAATTTGTTTAAGACAACTTACCTAAAAGACATCATTGAACGCAACCACATAGAAAAAACACAGGAACTGGAAGATCTGATAAATGTTCTCGCCTCTTCGGTGGGTTCTCTTTCCAATCCTTCAAAGATCAAAGCGACGATGGAATCTGAACTGAGATCGAAAATAAGTCTCAACACGATAAAAAGCTATATTGATTATCTTGAAGAGGCTTTTGTTTTGAATGCCGCTTACAGATACGACATTAAAGGCCGCCGCTATATCGGAGCACCGTTAAAATATTATTTTGAAGATGTCGGTCTGCGTAATGCAAGGCTCGGTTTCAGACAGGTGGAAGAGACGCACTTGATGGAAAATATTATTTTTAATGAATTGCTGTTTCGTGGTTTTTCTGTCGATGTCGGTGTTGTCAACACACGTGAATTGAATCCTGAGGGCAATCAGCAGCGCAAGCAGCTGGAGATTGATTTCGTAGCCAACAAGGGAAACAGGAAATTTTATCTGCAATCGGCTCTTTCACTGCTTGATGAAAACAAGATCAGACAGGAAAAAGCCTCTTTGATAAACGTGGATGATTCTTTCAAAAAAATTATTGTCGTAAAAGACATTATAAATATTCAGCGGGATGAAGACGGCATAAACAAAATCTCGGTTTTTGACTTTCTTTTGGATGAAAACAGCCTGAATTTATGATCAAACTTGTTTCGGTTATGCGGCGGGAGAAGTTCTCTTTTATATCAGTCGGTCTGTTCCGATTCCCAGATAAGTTCTTCAAGTGTTCTGTAAAGGTGCTCGGGCTCGACAGGTTTTGAGAGGTGTGCGTTCATCCCGACCTGAAGGCTGCGCTGCACGTCTTCGTCGAATGCATTTGCAGTCATGGCGATTATCGGGATCGTTTTTGCATCCTTGCGGTCGAGGGCACGGATCTTTGCTGTCGCTTCAAGGCCGTCCATCTCCGGCATCCTGACATCCATAAGTATCGCGTCATAGTGTTTCGGAGCGCTGTTCGCGAACATTTCGAGCACGATCCTGCCGTTTTCTGCGTGGTCGATATCGGCTCCCTTTATTTTGAGGATCTGTTTCATTATCTCTGCATTGATCTGGATATCCTCGGCCAGAAGGATTTTTTTGCCGTTGAGGTCGGCACGCCTTTTTTCGCGGAAAAGACTCATGTTGTTCTTTCTCGCGATGCGTTCGAACTCGTCGATGACATTCGATGCGAAAAGCGGCTTTGCAAGGAAGCTGTCAACACCGATGTGCAGTGCTTCATCCATGATTTCGTCCCAGTTGAAGGAAGTCAGGATTATGATTGTGGTCTCCTTGCTGTAGCGTTTTCTGATTTCTTTTGAAACTTCAAGACCGTCCATCTCGGGCATCTTCCAGTCGAGAAGGACAAGGTTGTAGGGTTCATGCTTCGTGTGCTGCAGCTCGAGCATTTTAAGTGCTTCGGCACCGCTTGAAGCGCAGTCGGCGCTGATCCCGACTTCGTCAAGGACCATTCTCGCGTGTTCCGCTGCGATCTCTTCGTCGTCAACGATAAGCACGCGCATATCCTTGGGTTTGATGTAGCTTGTTGCCGGCCCCTGATGCTCGCAGTTCCTCAGCGTTATGGCGACCGTGAATTCAGTTCCGACACCTTTTTCCGATTCGACAGAAATCGTGCCGTTCATCAGTTCTACGATGTTTTTTGTTATCGCCATACCGAGACCGGTGCTGCCGTATTTGTTGTTGCGGCTGCTGTCCTCCTGCGTGAACGAGTCGAAAATTTTCGGAATGAACGACTTTTTCATGCCGATACCGGTATCTTTTATCACGAATTTGATCGTTGACTGGTCGCCGTAGGTCGCCGTCCGTTCGACCGTCATAACGATATTGCCTCCTTTTTCGGTGAACTTTATCGCGTTGCTCAGAATGTTGATGAGCACCTGTTTCAGCTTCATGTCGTCGCCGATGTAGTAGTCGCTGACTCCGCCGGTCATGCGGCATTCGTATTTGAGCCCTTTTTCGCCGCACTGCGACATCACCATCGTGTTGATCTGCTCCAACATCGAGCGGAACGAAAACTCCTCTTTGCGCAGAACGATCCTTCCCGATTCGATGCGCGACATATCGAGGATGTCGTTGATGAGACCGAGCAGGTGACGTGCGCTTTCGCCGATTTTTTCAAGGTATTCTCGTGTTTCCGGCAGGAGCTTGTCGTTTCTCAGAGCGAGGCTGTCGAGCCCGATTATCGCATTCATCGGAGTCCTTATCTCGTGGCTCATGTTCGACAGGAACGCCGTTTTCGCCTTGTTTGCCTCTTTTGCGGCTGCAAGAGCATCGGCAAGGGCCTTGTTTTTAGCCATCGAATCGCGCATCTCTTCGTCAATGACGGTGAGTCCGAGACCTATCGCATGGACTCTGTGGTCGTCGCGGTCTTCGGCGTGTCTGACACCGGCAGCGCGGATCATCTCGTAGTATTCCCGCCCTTCGCGCTGTGCAAGATAGCGGTATGAAATGATTTCGTGTTCCGCAAGCCCGGTTCTTATATTTTCCGGTTCGATGAAATGCAGGAAACCTTCGCGGTACGGTTCCGCCACGACATTTTCAGCATAGTGTGTGAAAGCCTCTTTGTAGGAGAAGTGAACACCCGCCTTATGCTGTTTTTTGTCGTTCGGATCGGCGCGGTAGCAGACTGCATCGTCGGTATCGAGATTGACATGGTAAACGCTGCGGTAGTCTGAAGCCATGGCGGTTATCATTTTGTCGTACTGCTCTCTCGTCCGCTGTTCTTCAAGAAGTTTGTCCTGCAGAACCGTCCGTTTTTCGACCTCCTGCTGTTTGGCCGCAGTCAGAGCCTGTTTGAGAGTCAGTTCCTTCTGTGCGCGTTTCTCTGTGATGTCGGAAATGAAGACATAGTAAACTCCGCCGTAGGCCTTGGTTTCGGTATAGTGGCCGTAGTCATCGACCCAGCGGATGCTCCCGTCCTTCCTTACTATGCGGTATTCGACATAGTCGAGATTTTCACTGCTCTCTTCTATCTGAACATTTATCGACTTTATGATTTCAATATAGTCTTCAGGATAAACCATCCCCTTGAAAGTCCAGCCGGTGAGGGCTTTGAACTCCTCAAGGTCTTTGCAGCCGAAAATATTCAGCGTCGCCTGGTTTGCGTAAAGAAGTTCCTCGTTTCCGCCGGCCTTGTAGATGAAAAATCCTCCCGGCATGTGGCGGCCGATCTTTTCTGCGATTTGAATAGTCTGGTCATTGAGTTCGAAGTTTTGTTCCGGCATGGTTCCCCTGTTTAACGTGAAAAATCAAAAAAAACTCTGTGTTATATTTAATTTGCAAATAATATCAAGAGATTTCTCTGTAAAAGAGTATAATGGTCAAGTATTTCCGGACAGAAAAATTATCCGGAAAAATCTTACAATTATCTCCGGTTTCCGTTATTTTTTTACAAAATCAAGGGACAACCATCCTGAATCATATGGATTTTCCCAAAAAATTGAGTATAATACGGCGGTTTTGCGGTAGAGACGCCATATTATGACGTCTCTACGGATAAAACGGAGGTAAATCATGGGAATTTACGTAAATCCGGGAAATGAGAATTTAAAAAGAGATTTAAACTCGGAGATTTTTGTTGACAAGTCTCTGATTCTTCAAAAGTTTTGCAGATTTTTGAATACCGATCAGAATTTTATCTGTGTTTCTCGTCCACGCCGCTTTGGTAAAACGAGGGTCGGGAGTTTGATGAAAGCATACTTTTCAAAAGGGTGCGATTCGAGGGAAATTTTTTCAAAACTGAAAATAGCCAAAGATCCGTGCTTTGAAGAAAATCTCAACAAATTCAATGTGCTGTCGATTGATTTGGGCGGCTTTTTCAGTTCGTCGGAAAATAAAAATGAGATTTTAAAAAATCTTAAAAATAAACTTCTTGAAGATTTCAGAGAGGAATTTCCGGATATTGAATTTTCAGAAAAAGATTCCGTTTCAGATCTGATAATGAGAGTTTACAAGCGGACAAACACCCAGTTCGTTATAATCATTGATGAATACGATGTTCTTGTTCGCGAGCGGATCCCTGAAGATATTTTTAAATCATACCTTGAACTGCTGAATTCGCTTTTCAAGAACAACGAACTTTCGCCTGCAATTGCACTTGCTTATCTCACCGGAATTCTGCCGATAGTGCGTGACAAGGTGCAGTCAAAGCTCAATGTTTTCAAGGAATCCACAATGCTTGAGCCTTTCGGAATGGAAGAGTTTTTCGGCTTCACAAAATCAGAGGTCAAGGCACTTTGCAGAGAGTATAAAATGAAATTCAAAGAGTGCGAAGAGTGGTATGACGGCTACAAAATCGGAAAAATAAGTGTTTATAATCCGAATTCGCTTGTTGAGGCGATGATGCGCCGTGAATGCGCCAACTACTGGCATTCAACCGGTTCCTACGAAGTTGTTTCAGACTATATCAAACTTGATTATGATGGTACAAAAACTGCTGTCATTGAAATGCTCTCGGACAGGGAAGTACCGGTAAAAGTTGTTGATTTCAAAAACAGACTGGATGAAATCAAGACGAAAGACAATGTTTTGACATATCTTATTCATCTCGGGTATCTTAATTACGACAAAAAAACAAAGATGTGCAGAATCCCTAATCAGGAAATCAAGGAAGAGTGGATGTCAGCATTGCAGGATGCCGGCAATTTTGCCAAAATAGCCGAAATGATCAGGGATTCAGATAAATTACTTTATCTCGCGCAAAATGGAGCTGCAGAAGAAGTTGGAGCTGCTTTGGACAAAGCGCATACCGAAGTGACAAGTGCATTGAATTACAATTTTGAATCATCACTTCAAGCTGCAATAATTTTTGCATTTTATACTGCGCGGTCGAAATATACGATAATTCAGGAACTTCCGGCAGGTTACGGCTTTGCCGACATAGGCTTTATTCCGATCAATAAAAAAGATCCTGCGATGATTATTGAACTCAAATGCAATCAGGATGCCGATACCGCGATTAAGCAGATAAAAAACAAAAATTACCCGAAAGTTTTCGAGAATTATCTCGACAATCTGCTTCTTGTCGGCGTGAATTACGACAAAAACACGAAAGTTCACGAGTGCGTGATCGAGAAATATCAGAAATAGGAGAGAAAAATGGCAAGCAGTCAGAAGCAGCATTACGAACACGGTCTGAAGAACCCGTCGTTCAAGACATTCAGAACGACTTCCGATCCGTTCTGCAGGCGTAAAATTAAAACTTTTGTGAAAATATCGGTCAGGCCGGAGCTGGGAGCACTCAGCAGGCGGGAAATTTCGGATGTACGTCAGAAGATGGGAGCCGTGAATTATGAGTCGGTCATAATAAGCAGTAAAGTCAGCAAAGGCGGTCTGCATTCGATTTTATTCGACAACATCAACAATAAGGGCAAAAAGCAGATTTTAGGCGTCATTCTGGATACTTGCAGTCATTTCATCCGTAAAAGAAGCAGAAACAGCCGCTACATAACGTTTTCTTCCGGCTTAAATGAACCAGGATCTTTCAATCAGAATGAAAATTGCGAAACCTGCATAAGTGACGGCGGTCACAGCAGTTTTTCAGGTTTCAGGTTTAAAAAGATAAACATCTCTTTTGCGGCACTTCTTGTTTTTGCAATGTGTTTCTTTGTTTCGTGCGGAGATTCCGCAAAACAGGTAAACGTCAACGGCGATTCGGTCTCGAATTTCGGCAAACTCGGCGGTGAATGCTATCCGAACGAAACCTGCGACAAAGGGCTTCTCTGCGATACAGAAAACAACATCTGCATTGAAGATCCGGATAACCCGACAGATACAGAACAAAACGAACATGATAATAATCATGATATAAATGATAATCAATGGGAACAACCAGATGAAAATCATCCGGAAACCCCAGATGAACAAAATGCCCCAGATAATCAGTGGGAACAAGGCGATGAAGACCATCAAGATATCCCAGATGAACAAAATGACCAAGATAATAATGAAATCCCAGATAACGAAGGAAAATGTGACCCTGGATATGTTTGGGCAGATTATAACAGAGACCCGTGGTTGAATGACCCTGAAATTGGCATTAATGACGGCAAAGATTATAATAATCAATGTGCACCGTGTACTTCAATAAATTGGGCAATAAATAAGGAGACGGAGATTTATTGCCCTGGCGGGAACATATCTGATTTGAAAAATAAGTCAGTTAAATTTCAAATAGAATTTTGCCCATCGTACGAAACCTCAAAAAACGATTTATCTGGTTGCTATTGTTCATATGGTGTTCCACCACCGGGAAAAACTTGTGCAGACCTGTATTACGGGTGGACCCGTAAACCGTTGATTATTAACCCAAAGGTTAATGTAATACCGGATCAAAAAAATTTAAAGTAAATAAAATAGTTCCGTAAAATTTAAATCACCTCCGTTGTTTCCGTTATTTTTTTCACAAAATCAAGGGACAACCATCCTGAATCATATAGATTTTTCCGAAAAATTGAGTATAATACAGCGGTTTTGCGGAGGTGCTGATGAGTGACAAACAGATAGAGTATTCAGTTTTTTGCATTGAAAATGTTGCTGAACGACTTGGAAAAACCGGTACGGAAGCCCGAAATATCTTCGTGACAGCTATGTTTTTGACGGCATTCTTTATCAGGTTTTCAGCGGAACACTGCATAAATCATCAGTAACAAAAACTGCACAGCCCGACAGTGACGGCTGGTTTTAATGGAGGCTGACATGAAAAAATATTCAATAATTTTAATATCTTTAGCCATTGTTTTGTTTGTTTCCTGTTCATCATCCCAAAAACCTGCACACGATTCTGACATCATTCCTGATGCCGATTCCGACGGCAGTGATGCGGAAACTCTTGCTGATGATTTTGATCCTCAAGATGCTGATATCATCGATGATAAAGACCAATCCGATGATTCTGATTCCGAAAGTAGTGTTCCTTCTCAGGAAGAACCTGACAACGATTCCGGCTGTCCGATTGTTGAAGGAGATCAGGATTACGAGAAACTTTGGCTGACAGACGATGACCCTTACGCCGACAGGGAGAATTTTCTCTATAAATATTACGGCGATTATGATGTAATCGCCGATGATCCGGAACAAGTCAGGGCTACTTTGTGGAAATATCATTTTAGCAGCTATAATGGATGCAGAATCTATAATCAGTGTTCAAAATATGACATTCATCCTTACGAAGCTTGTGCCGACAACTATCCGTTTGAACCTATATTGATTGAAGACTATCCTATTCAGGATGATACAGTTGTAAAAAATGAAAACATTCTTAAAAACAAATGCGACGGCTTGATGACTCCTGAAAAACGTTGGCAAAACGATTGGATTTACGGAAGGAACTCTGAATATGTTGTAAAGAACAGTAAAGCTGTTTTTATAATGAAATCTTATTATGCTCCGGGAGTAGTCGGCACTTTTGTGTTTGATATTCCAACAAGACAACTTATAAAAATCGGTGACGGTGCTGCAAATTTGGATTTTAACGGAAAACTGGTTTTGATGTCGACCTACAACAAATCGATAAATGATGATTCTCCGGATCTTCCCAACTACCAGATGCCTGTTCAGGAAATAATTTATTACGATATAGAAAAACATAAATACGGCTATGCATGGTACGGAGAAAAGTTCTATGGAATCAATTACTTGGGATTGGGTGATACTTATGCAATGATGAGTTATCAGACAAAACCAAATGATTACGGAGAAATGAAAGTTGTTTATACCAAAATAGGTGACTGGAAGAATTGGAAAGAACTGAAGAAATTTACAGATAACGGGCAAGATTGGGCAGCAGCGATTTATCCCAATTTTTATGGCAGTCAGGTTGTTTTTTTGAACTATGATGTTGATGCAATTTTCTGTGACCTTGAAAAAGGAGATGACGGCTGTGTCAAAGTTTCCGATGAAAACGAAAATGCATATTGGCCAAAAATGATAGGTGACAGAAAAATCATTTATTTTTCAATCAGTTATGATGAGCAAAGCTCAGAATCACGTAAAATAATTCAAGCGGAATTAAATAAAGACGGAACAGTGAAAAGCAGGGATGTTTTGCTTAACGACAATAGAATCACAGGAATACTGGATTTCAGCAGTGATTTCATCCTTTACATGATAGAAAAAGGAAGAACATCCAATGATCATCCAATATCAATGGTTTGTTACTACAGATTCACTGATAAAAAATCTTTTTGTCTGGACAGCGATGATGATATGGAGATCAGAAAAGATTATTCATATATTCCAGGTTACGGCAGATATTTGATTTATCAGCATTATTTTGATTATGTGCTGCGTGATATGGAGTGTTACTGCGACTATCATCCCGACAGATGTCCTTACAGCGATTACACGCCTAATCCGGATAATCCGAAAGTTCCGGAGTGGAGGAAAAAGTAATCTTTAGTCCTACAGCTCGCAGCCGGTGATTATCGCGAGTTTGTCTAGAACTGTTTTGTATTTGTATATTTTCCGATGAGCTCTTCAAGAGTCTGATAGAGCTGCTCTGGCTTTACAGGCTTGCTGAGATGCGCGTTGAGTCCCGCCTGAAGGCTGCGCTGCACGTCCTCGTCGAAGGCGTTAGCGGTGAGGGCGATTATCGGGATCTTCTTCGCGTCATCGCGTTTCATTGCGCGGATCGCTCTTGTAGCTTCAAGTCCGTCCATTTCGGGCATACGCATATCCATGAGGATGGCGCTGTAGGTTCCTTCCGGTTTTGAAGAGAACATTTCGACTGCGATTTTTCCGTTTTCAGCGACATCGCAATCTATTCCTCGCATCTGCAAAATCATTTTCAGGATCTCAGCATTGATCTGGACATCTTCCGCTACAAGAACTCTTTTCCCTGAAAGTTCGGCTTTGTATCCGACATTCTCTTTTATGGTGCTTTTGCGTCTTACCGCATCCTGGAACTCGTCGAGAAGGTTCGATGCGAATAGTGGTTTCGCTATGAAACTGTCAACTCCTGCCTGGACTGCTTCGTCAAGGATGTCGTCCCACTTGTATGCCGTGAGGATGATGATGGCCGACTCGTTTCCTACGATCTTGCGTATCTCTCTCGTCGTTTCGATTCCGTCCATTTCAGGCATCTGCCAGTCGACAAGGATCAGATTGTAGGGATTCTGTCTTGCGTGGCGCAGCTTGACCATCTCTATCGCTTCTCTGCCGGAAGAAACCGTTTCCGAGGCTATTCCCGATTTTTCGAGGACGAGTTTGGCATGTTCGCATGCAACAGGGTCGTCATCGACGATGAGGACGCTCATTTCCTGCGGTTTGATCTCGAAATCATCACTGACGGAACCTTTCCTTGCCGAGTCGAGAAGGGTCACAGTCACGGTAAAGGCCGAACCTTTTCCTTTCTCGCTTTCGACGCTTATGTTGCCGTTCATCATTTCGACGATGTTCTTCGTGATCGCAAGTCCCAGTCCCGAAGAGCCGTATTTGTTGGACGCTGACAAGTCTTCCTGTGCGAATGTGTCGAAAATATGCGGCAGGAACTCTTTGCTCATGCCGATTCCTGTATCTCTGATGAGGAAGCGGAGAGTCGATTTGCCGTCGAACTGGGCCGTCCTTTCGATATCCAGATTGACGTTGCCGCCGGCAGGAGTGAACTTCACCGCGTTGCCTAAAATGTTGATGAGCACCTGGCGCAGCTTCATGTTGTCGCCGATGTAGAAGTCGTCGACGTGCCCGTTTATGTGGCAGTGGTAGTTGAGCCCTTTCCCGGAGCACTGGCTGCTGAACATCGTGTTGATGTATTCGACCAGTTTCGAGAACTGGAATTCCTCGTTTTTGAGTATCAGGCGCCCCGATTCTATGCGGGACATATCGAGAATGTCGTTTATCAGGCTCAGCAGATGTTCCGCCGAATCTTCGATCTTGGTGAGATATTCACGTGTCTTCGGGGATATGTCAGGGTCGTTGAGTGCGATGTTATCAAGGCCTATGATCGCGTTCATCGGAGTCCTGATCTCGTGGCTCATATTCGAAAGGAACGCCGTTTTTGCCTTGTTTGCCTCTTTTGCAGCCTCAAGAGCGTTGCTCAAAGCCTCGTTGTTCGCGATTGTCTGGCGTGTCTCGGCATCGACGTTGGTGAAGCAGGCTCCGACTGCGTGAACTAAGTGGTCATCCCTGTCCTCGGGGTGGCGTACTCCGGCGAAGCGGACCATCTCGTACGATTCCTTTCCGTGACGGAAAACCATGTACCGGTATGAGATGACTCTGTTTTCCCTGAGCCCTTCCCTGATGTTGTCAGGCTGGATGAAGTTCAGAAATTCCTCGCGGTATTTCCCGGTGACATAGTGTTCCGCATATTTCGTGACCGATTCCAGGTATTTGAACTTTTCGCCGACTTTGAATCCGTTTTCTATATCGGAGTGAGCCTGGTAGCAGACACCTTCGTTTTTGTCGAGCTCAAGATAGTAGACGCTCCAGTAATCCGAACACAGTGCGGTTATGAGCCTTGTCTGCTGCGTTCTCTGTCTTTCTTCTTCAAGCAGCTTTTCCTGAAGTTCGAGCCTGTGTTCAAGTTCGTGCTCTTCGATATCGGCCGCCTTTTTTTCGACCAGAAGTTTCGTGTTCTTTTTCTGCTGGAAAATTATGAATGCGAAAATGATCATCAGGAGGAACGTGGCTGAGAGCGACTGCATAAGATTCCTCGTGATGATGGCGTCCGAGATCGAGCTTATGTTGTCGGCGATGACGTTTTCACGGATGAGGTAGGTGAGAAACCAGTCTGTCCCGGCGACCGGAACATAGCTCAAAGTCTCTCTGATCCCGTTGTAGGTAAATGAGGCTATGCCTTTTTGGGTGTTGTTGAAATGGTTTTCGATATCTTCATAAGAGTAATCATCCTCGAAGTCAGCGTGCTGAAGGGCTTCAAGCAGGTTGTCTTCCACTGCGAGACCTCCGAGGACCGTATTGGAAAGAGCGATGCCGTTTTTCGTGTAGATATTGCTGAAAGTCGCTGCGTCCTTGTTCGAGTGCATTGAAACGCCCTGGAGCATTTCCTCCATTTCGATCTCCATGAAGCACGCAGAGAGTTTTTCGTCTCCGACAGAAAGTCCTTTTACAGGGATCGCGATGATTACTTTCTTGTCCGCGCTTTTCAGGTTGAATATCGATATTTCGGGCTTTGAGATCGTTTTGTAGTCGAAATGGTAGTCGCCGATGTTGTCCTGTTTTCCGTTGGCGGTGTGGATTATCCCGTTGGAATCGACGAAAGCGAACTTCACGAGTTTGTAGAGCTTCTTCATCCTCACCTGGAAAGTCTGAAGATGCTCTTCGTCGCTCAGGTCTTCGTCCGTCATAAGGCTGACGGCGGTCTTCAGGTCGCTGATTTTTCCCTGCAGGTTTACGGCGACGACCTGCTCACGCCTGCCGGCAAGCTCGTCGAGATAGAGAAGGCTGACTGATCTTACGGCTTTCTCCGTGTCTAGTCTCGCCTTCTGACCTTCCCAGAACGTTCCTGCGATCATCAAGACCGCAACGACAATAATGCCGAAGATGCTCAGCCTTAATATGTTCCGCTCTTTAAACATGATCCATCTCCAAAGTGAAAAAATCAAAAAAACGCGCGATATTATAATAAAAAAACCTAATTTCAATTTTTAGGGGAGCTGGAAAAGCGTCTCTGTAAAATTTTTAGCCTTCTCGCTTTTTTCAAAAAATTGAGTATAATACGGCAGTTTTTGGTTTTGAGAGGAACTTGTATGTGCAAAAAAGAGGAATTGGAATTTTCAGTTTTTCTTATTCATCAGCTTTCTTACGCATGGAATAAAACTCCAGTGAAAGTGTATGAAATAGTCAATAAAACCGGTATTTTGGACAATTATATCATTCGTTGCTACGATGTGCTTCACACTATGGGAGAACAGTATCTCGTCAACGACATCACCGATTTTGTCAGAGAAAAGGGAGTAGCCGTATGATCGTCTACCACGGGTCAAACAGAATCGTGCAGAACCCTGACATCTCATTTTCAAAAGCATTTCTTGATTTCGGCAAAGGTTTTTATGTAACGAGTTTCAAAAAACAGGCTGAAAAATGGGCTTTGCGAAAGGCGATGCGATACGGCGGTGCGGCTTTCGTGAATACTTTTGAAATGCCGGAAGATCTTTCTCCCTACAAAGTGCTGAGATTTGAACGCGAAGATGAAAACTGGCTCGAATTTGTCTGCGAATGCCGGAGAGGTTCTGAAAATTACAAAAATTACGACATAATAATCGGCAAAGTCGCCAACGATGATGTGTTCAAGACTGTAAACATGTATTTTCAGGGACTTTGGGACAAGCAGAAAACCTTGGAAGAACTCAGATACAGTCAGGCGAACAATCAAATTTGTGTTGTAAACGGTGAAATTATTGCCGAAGTTCTGAAATTTAAAGATTTTTACGAAGTGAATTAAATGGTCGATCAGGAAAAACTGACAAAATTTTACAAGCAGGAACTCGAAACAAACATCATCGGATATCTCGCTGAAAAACTGGGTGTCGATTTGAGAAAAGCGATGGATCTTTACTACACAAGCAAGCTCTGTACCCAGATAGAACAGGGTTTATACGGCATCGAAAATCTGGATTACAAAAATCTTGCCGAAGATCTGATTGAAACAGAGATCAATAAATAGGCTGTTGTCCGTCGGAAAGCCGCGTTATTTCTAGTCGCTGTCACAAAGTCAAGGTATTTTCGGATGATTTAAGTCACAAAGTCATGGTAATTTCCAAAAATTCCCTTCCGACTTGCTTTGAAATTTGACAAAATTCTGCCAAAAAATTATCTCTGCGCTGTTTTTTGCAAGGTTCGGAGCAGTTATGGGCGGATTCAAAGAAGTTTTCAGGCAGGATTCAAAATATAAGGCGTTTTTCGTTTCGATGGTGACTTTCGCGCTCGCTTTCGGCCTCTACAAAGGGGTGCTTGACAACTATCTCGCGCAGGTCGTCGGGATGAGCGAATTCGACAAGGGCGTTTCCGAGTTTTTCCGCGAACTTCCGGGATTTCTGCTCATTTTCTTTCTTGCCTTTGTCTACACTTTTTCGGCTGAAAAAATATACAAGCTCGGCGCGGTCATCATGGTCTGCGGCATGGCGATGCAGTCAGTCGTGCCTCCGGTGCGCTTTCTCGTAATACTGGCGATGTTCATCTATTCTTTAGGCGAGCACGTCCAGCTCGGTATGCGCAACACGATCACTCTCGAATATGCTAAGGAAGGACGCGGCGGGATCGCCCTCGGAATGCAGAACGCGGTGCATCAGATGGGCATGCTCGCGGGATACATCATAATTTTCGCTGTGTGTTTTTTCATCGGAAAGACCACATCTCTTTTCAAGCCGGTCTTCATGGTGAGCAGCATGATACTTCTTCTCGGATTCATTTTTTCTATGAGGATGACCGGAAGCAGCGAGACCGACAAGGCTAAACGGCGCTTCTACTTCCGCCGCAAATTCTCGAAATACTACATGATCGAAGTTTTTTACGGCGCGAGAAAGCAGATCTTCTTCACTTTCGGCCCTTACGTCCTCGTTCTTTTCTACGGTGCCGACGCGATGATAATAAGCCTTCTCTTCGCGATTTCCGCAGTCTGCTGTTTCGCCGCTTCTCCGCTTGTAGGCAGGATGATCGACCGTTTCGGCTACAAGATCATAATGATCACGGACACTTTGATCCTTGTCATAGTCTGCTTTTTCTACGGCTTCGCCCACCACATTTTTCCGCGGGATGTCGCTTTTGTCGTCTGCTGCGTGAACTACATCCTCGATTCAGTCATTTCGCTTGCTTCGATGGCTTCGAACGTCTATGTCAAGGACCTTTCCGATTCACCTGAAGAGACCCGCGCTACGATCTCCACCGGCGTTTCGGTAAACCACCTGATAAGCATTTTAATCGCACTTTTCGGCGGCTGGATCTGGCACACGCTCGGGATCGAGACCCTGTTCATCCTTTCGGCGGTACTCGGTCTCATCAACAGCGCGTATGCGGCGACGATAAAAACCGGTCACTCGTCATGCTGAGTGTCAGCGAAACATCTCGTGTCTTCTATATATTGCCTTGAAAATCTTTTGAAAAATCAACCCTTTGTTTTGTGAAACCGTGCGCTGATCGGCCTTGCGGACGCAATGGAAATCATCAGTTTTTATTATTCTCAATGATTCCGATGAATTGTTCCAAGCTCCGCTGTAAAGTTTCCTGAGGAATAAGTTTTTCCTTGTATTCTGCGATCATTGTCGGACTCATGGTTCTGTTCAAAGCGTATTTCACGACATCCCTGTTTGCTTCTTTGCACAGAAGGATCCCGATGCTCGGATTTTCGTTGCTCCGCTTTTCTGTTTGATCCAATGCTTCGAGATAGAATTCAAGTTTCCCCATAAAATTGGGGTCAAATTCAACTGTTTTCAGTTCGATCGCAACAAGACAGCGCAGACCGCGATGATAAAAAAGGAGATCAACGCTGAAAGTTTTTCCTCCGACTTCTATTTTATGTTCTTCATCCATAAAGATAAAATCCTTGCCGAGTTCGAGAATAAACTCTTTCATGTGCTGAATAATCCCTTTGCGAAGCTTGGATTCGTGATATTTTTTTGCCGGAAGTCCTAAAAAATCAAGGTATGCGATATCTTTGAACAGGAGCGAAGAAGCGGGATAGACATTTTTCAGCATCTGCGACCGGAAGCTGTGGTTTCCCAAAATTGATTCGTAAGCATTTGTTTTTATTGCTCTTTGCAGTTCTTTTACCTCGAAATGCTCTCTCTGGGCATAAATAATGTAAAAAATACGCTCTTCATTCAATTTGCAGCTGTTTAAGATCTGTTGATGACAGGTCCAGTTTATCAGCAACAGAATTTTCGGAATTTGTGCCATTTGAAACGGCACAATTTGCCTTTCCTCTTTTTCAACGCTGTCAGGGAGCATATACGGCTCATTCAGTTTCAGTTGTTCCAGTACCTGAACGAATGCAGGATCGCTGTACGTATCGTAAAACTGGACCATTTTATACAAAGTTCGTCTGCTGTAACCTTTCAAGGTAGGATCTTTCGTGCGAAGATACTCCGAAAGTTCTGTAACGACCGAACTTCCCCATTCAGATGACTTTATTTTTGCGGAAACATAAGCACCGACATTCCATGCGATGAAAAGCGAATTGTTGTTGACTTCCTGCAGAGCACGCGAGCGGTGAAGCTCGATGATCGTGTAAACTTGATTGAAATTTTCTCTTATGATTTCATTTGGCATAGGCGTTGCTCCATTTTTAAATAGTGATTTTAAAGATCAAATCACAATATGATTATAATTTATATTTTTTATAAATCAATTCTTGTGTTAAAAATTTCTAAAAATTTAATTTTGTAATTTGATTTATATGTTGAAAAATAAAATTTATTTGTGAAAATTTATGGTTCAGTCCTAAATTCTGTGGGATAGTCGAAAAGTGTAAAGATTTTTGAGAAAAAAATAGAAAAAAGAGGATTCATCCTTAAAATCTTTTTGACAAA
>CAJOMF010000053.1 GCA_905235605.1 uncultured bacterium | reverse complement strand
ATATTTGATCAAGTTTGTCTTTTCTTGCAAGAAGATATTTTTCGGCAGCTGCCGCATCTTTGTATTGCAGCAGAAAAACCGCTTCATCCTGATAGAACCTATAACCGCGCACGCAGTTTGTCACAAATAACGCACGCAGTTTGTCACAAAACTCAAAAAAACAGCGAAAAACTGCTGCAAAACGCTATGTCTATAATTTACAGCTACCGCTTTTCAATCGGACTCAAGTGACTATTGCTTTCAGAATAGAGTTTCCTGAATTTTCTCGTCAAAATTCCAAACCAGAAGTTCTCCGAAATCTTTCGCATTCCGGTTGTTCAGCGAACAGCGTCTATTGAACGTTTTCTGCTTGAAATCCTTATACAATTCACAAATTTCAGGGCAATCGTTATAACTCAGTATCCACCGTGCCTTGCTCTTCTTCAGCAGTCCGGCCAACTGCTCGTGATCGAAGCTCCCTGCCGCGTAGTAGTGTTCCGTCTCGAAATACGGCGGATCGAGGTAAAAAAACGTGTCCGGCTTATTGTATCTCTCTAATAAAATTGAATAATCGAGACATTCGATATTCGTTTTCTGCAGTCGTTTCGAGATTGCAATGATCCTGGACTGGATATTTTCGACAGTGCTCAGATTTCCCGGCGCATAAGTCGGATTGACGATTCTTGCCCCAAAACAGAAATTCAGCAGATATAAAGTCCTAAATGCTTGAAAATATCGATGATTTTCTTGGGGGGGGTAAATTCCCGCATCCTGTTAAAAAAGGACCTGGAACTGAAAACGAAGTTGAATTCCCGCGCAAATTCCTCTCCGCGCTCTTTCACGATCCGGTAGAGATTGATTATCTCATCGTTGATATCATTGATAATTTCGCAAGGAGCCCATTTCTCGCGGGCAAAATAAATAGCCCCGCCGCCGAAGAACGGTTCGACATAAGTCGAAATGTCGCCCGGAATCATCGGCACTATGTGCGGCCTGAGTGCTTTCTTTCCGCCGATATAAGGAAAGAGGTGATCGATCGGAATAATTTTGACCATATCACCTCCTACGAGTGCAGCTGCGCGATTTTTGCCAGAATCATTCCGTCCATCTCTGCCGCCTCGATCGCCTGTGTCCCGGCGTAAGCTATCGCGGCAATATGAGTCTGTTCGAGCTGAGTCAGCGTAGCCAAACCCGCACCGTTAGTATAAAGTGTAACCGCCTCGACATTGGAAAAGCGGATCGGAACAGTAATGATTTCAAGCACCGCAGCATGCTCGTATTCTTGGGGAATATAAATTTCCGGGTGTCTCTCGATCCATATCATGACGGCATGGCTGAAGTCTCCGGGATAACTCGGATCTTCGGCAAAAAGAGCAATCTCACCGGCACTCCAGCCTCTGCTGTTCACAAAACCAGGAACAGGACTCGGAGAATCCGGATCGAAAACAGCCTCAACGCGCACGATGTCTCTCGAATCCTCTTCGATGTATGTGCGCTGCACACTGCCTATATAGCGCACGTCGGACATTCCCGTTTCAGTTCCGTCGTATTCGTAGCTCTCTGCCGGAGCGGCTCCTACGCCGATCCACTTGATATCGACCTTTTTCGAGTGATCGTTCAGCCACTCGGCCAGCATGTTTCTACCAGCATCCGTAAACATCTAAACCTCCATTTCTTCAACAGTTTCATAAATAATGTTGCGATCCCAGCGGACAGCCGCTGCGACAAAAAGCCGCCTCGGACGCTCGGAATCGACCGTATCGAACACAATTTCGCGATCCCACCTTGAGGCCGCCGCAACTCCGAAAAGCTGCTTCGGCAGCACATAGTTCGCTATCTCCTGGCATACAGCCCTCTTATATCTCTTGATCAGACCGGCTATGACCGGCATTTCTATCCTGCCTACAGGTGCAGGATATTCAACGACAAAAGCGTAAGGATAGTCATCCTTCAGCTCCGGCACTTCAAACCATTCCTTAATCCTGATATCAGTCCTGCCCGTTCTTTTCAGCACATCGTCAAGTACGCCGCGAGTCCCTTTTTTCCTGTGCAGAATGAACGCTCCGCTGATCAGATCCCTCCGTCTTTTCATGCAGCCGGCATCCTCTTTCAGGTCGTTAAGAGAGGCGTTCCAGTATTCAAGCTGATCGACATTCAGATCTTTGGCCAGTTCCGGCACAGCACCAGGGATCGGCGAACCGAAATTGTCGTTGATGCAGTAAATCAGAGCCTTTTTCGTCTCTGCCTGAATCAGATCCAGTTCTTTCATCGCTGCGCGGTAAAGAGCCCGCAGTTTTTCATTCGTGATCGAAGAGGGCAGTTGGCTTCTATTCACGTTCATTGCTTACACCCTTGATCGTAACTTCCGCCGCAGCCGAAATAAATTCATTGTAAGCGGCTTCCACATCACCTTCAAGACCGGCGATTTCAACCTTATAGACTCCCGGCACCGCCTGACATACTCCGATGATCTGATTGACGACCAGATCTCTCGAAATAGTCTCTTTAACATGTTTTAAATAGTTGTTTAAAGCCGCTTCAACGTCATCTTTCAGGCTCGGTGATCCGCTGATCGTCGCAGTGATTTCTACCGTAAAACTGACATCGGTCTTTTTCGCAAGATTCACTTCGACAAGCTCGCAGAGCGGCCTTTTATCCTTGTCAGAAAGAGCAGTCCGCACTCTTTCCAGGAGTGCCTTCATCGCCGCCAGCTTAGACAACTCTTCGTCCGTCGGCTCCTCTGCATCCTCCTCACTTTCTTCGTCAGACGTTTCTTCAGCTGCCCTGATCAGACCTTCGATCCTTTCCTTTTCGTCGATATCCCAGTATTCCTTGCTTAAAATGGTTATAACCGCCTTTCCGCTCGGACGTACCTTGTCGCCGAAAACATCGATCGGAGAATAAACGCTCACATCAATAATATTGTCGGTCAGAGTGCCGTCCTCATCCTCGCTTTGCCCGCCGGCCTCTTTTGCCAGTTCGATATATCCGTCCGCCGGACCGGCAATCGCATATTTATCCATCGCCCTTTTGATCCGCTCACGGTAGACGTCGTCGATTTCGCCTTCTTCGCGGTAGCAGTCACGCATGGCACCAAGATAGTCAAGCATCGGGTATCTTGCATAATCCAGAAGATTCTGCACGCACGCATCCTGAATATTGCATCTCAGAATATACATTTCGTAGGCGATCTGTTCCAGCGTGACATATTCCGGATCAGCAGGCTGCAATCCGGAATCACCAATAAGCCGCTGCTTGACCGCGCCGAAATCGCGCTCGATAAAACTCGGTTTTTCTATTTCGCTCATATCTTCCTCCTTAACTCGCCGCCGCCGTTTCCCGTCTTGTAGCTCCATGAAATATCTATGGTTACATGCCCGTTTTCAACACTTTTCGTGATCTTGTCGACCTTGACATCCGGGATGTAGACCGCCAGCTGTTTATTCAGATCCTCGACGATTGCACCGACAACCACGCCCGCCGGCAGATCCTGAATATCGTCTCTTATACCCTTATTCGGATCACCGACAACAGAGCCTTTCGGAGTCATCAGGATCATGTCTATCTGCTGATCGATCCGCTCCGTTCCCTTCACCGTCTTTCCGGTTTCCGTCCTTGAAATCACTCCGATCATCTTACCTCCGACTTCGTCAGTTGTGCTGAATATTATTCAGCATTTGCATCCTCACATCACCGCCTGCAATTTCTGATACAACGCTTGAGCACCCGCCATGTCGGCAGCTACGGCAACCGCCGCAAAACCGAAGCTGTACTGGTCTCCGGTCGCAGGCGGTGCGCCCGCTTCGCCTGCTGCACGTGAAGCCCACGAACCTGAAGCGGCAGGCATGGCATACTGATAGATTCCCGATGTCGAAAGTCCGGCAATCATTGCGTTGGCTGCATCCAAAGAAAGATAAAATTTATTTTTCTTTTCGTTGATGTCGGCAATCGCCTTTTCCAGTTTCGCCACAACCTGCCTTTTTGCGTTGCAATCCTTTTTCAGCGAATTGAAAACGCCCGGCATCAGCTCTCCGAGCGTCTTTCCGACCCACTTGTCTATATCCCAGTCAATTCCAGTGTCCAATCTCAAATCAAGCGGCTGCGGCAATCCAATGTCGAAATCCGCGACTTCGATCTTTTCCGTCAACGCCGCCTTCATCGCATTATAGGCCTCTATCGCCAGGGCTTCCGTCGGAGCAGTCGCAATATTGAAATATCCGCACGAATAACCGGCACTCGTAGAAGGCGCATTCGGCGCATTGATAAGCCTTGAGAGCCATGAACCCTGCCTCGGACTAAGGCATATCACCGCAAAACCGCTTGCTTCGAGTTTTTCAATGTCGGATTCGACCAAATTCAAAGCGGTCCGGGCTTCACCCAAAGCATCGTTTACCAAAGCCAGACCCTCGTCGAATTTAGCGATCGCAGCTTCAGCTTCCGCTTTTGCCGCTGCCGCAGCCTCGAAAGCCTTCGGCACAATTTCACCTAAAGTTTTGCTCTGCCAGACCATTTATGCCTCCGGATCTAAAAAGAGTGAAGACGGCAAAGGTGTTGCTGAGGGTGCTCCAGGAGCACTGCACTCGTGCGTATGAGCAGTGAAAACAATATCCATTTTTGAAACTATATTGTATATAGCTTCTGCCATCGCGTCGCAGAAATCCTGACCGCCGCCGCTTGTCAGTTCCAGCATGCTGCGTTTCATAAGCGCCTGCATGAACTCGTTTTTGCAAGTCTCTTTCGTTATCATCACAACGCCCTCAGTCCGTGTTTTGCCGTCACAATCGTCTCTGTTTCTTCCTCGACAGGAATAATGATTTCCCGTCCGACATAGTCTTCAAGCGGAACCTTGAATTTCAGCCACGGATTCGCCTCAAAAACAGGTTCGACATTATCGACCCTGCCGTAAAATTTCTGACTGATTTTATCAATGCGGTCTCCGCTTATTATTATATAGGTATAGTAACGTGTCATACAGCAAACACCTCCACAGTAGTCAGAAACGCTGAATTTCCGTCGTTGATCGCGTGCGATCCGCTCTTAACACAGTATTTTCCGTTCAGATTTCCGGCGTTCTGTAGTTCGATGATTGATCCCGCGTAAATGTCGGTATTTCCTTTGAACACAAAAACACCGCTTATAGCATCCAGATTAGCCTTCGTCAGAGCAGCCTTGGCCTCGGCCTCGCTCTGCGCAGCACTTTCACTTCGTGCATCGATCTTCAGAACAAGCCCGTTTTTATTGTAAGTATCCTCGACCTTTTTCTTATATGTAACTCCCTTTCTGGAATAAGTCGCCTCGCAGAACTGGTAAGTTCGCCCGGAGTCGTTCAGGTACGATCCCTCTAAAAGTTTGTCCACATCGATCTTGAACACAGCATCCTGAGATCTCAGTTTTTCCCACGGCTGGAAATATAGAATGTCTTTTTCGATCTTGATTATATAGCCGAACATGTCGGCAAGCTCGTTCAAAAACTCCAAATCCGAATTAGACTGACTCTTTCTTCCGATATCCAGATTCTGGATATCTGCCTGAAGTTTTAACTTGTTTCGATTTGCAACTTTTTGAATTATGCTTTTCAGCGTCCCGGAGTATTCCCGGTATTGACTCTCATAGAAATTTTTGGAAACTTCTGTTGAGGTTCCGCGTAGCGTTACGTATTTTTGGTAAAGATCGAAAGAGACTTCATCGACAAAAAACGCACCGCACGGAAAAAAATCTCTGCTGCCGTATCCGATATCGAGTTCTATTGTATCTCCTTTCTTCGGGTATAGATCTTTCGCAAACTGAAGCTTAGCGTCTTCAAATTTTAAATTGATATCATTCGCCTGACCGCTCAAATAGAAGTTGAAAACAACACTCAGATCTGCTTCATTAAGATCTGCTGTCAGTTTTTCGCCGTTGTAAATAATACTGAAAAAAGCCCGTTCCGCCTTCATTACCGCCTCGTTATTTCTGATGGATCTACCGAATCAAAAGATTCTGAACCTGCGCCGTAAACCGGAGCTCCAGTCTCTGCCTCAGGATCTGGCGTTTCAGCAGTTTGAAATTCCTCTTCGACCGAATGCAGAAACTGCACCTCTGAATACTCTTTCAAAGTTACATCGACCGTAGCTGAGAGAAGTTCACCTGAAAATAATCTTTTTTCGGTTCTGCACTTGACATCGAGAATGACATAATTCCCCTTAAATTCGCCATTATCCCAGTAGAAAGGATTGACCGCGCCGCTTTCCAGAACATCCATGAGCTTTCCCAGCTGCTCCGAAGGTTTGCAGAAAGAGTGGTGAAAATACATCGTGATGCTGAAGTCCATCAGGTTTGATCCTTTGCTCTGCAGTATCGGTTTTCCGTTTGCCGGCTTCATTTCGGCGTAGGTGTGCGAATTTGAATAACTTTCACTCTCAGGAGTCAGAGCCGGAATGTTAAATGTTATTCCGCCCAGATGGTAAGCCATTAGTATTTCCTCCGTCCGGCGCGTGTTTTTTCCATTTCAATATCCTTGAATACATTTTTGACTGTGCTTTCAAGTTCTCCCCGGTTAAGATTTTTACCATTGTTGTTGATTGTGAAGTTTGCTGTTATATGGTCTCCGCCCTGATTGATTATCTGCTGTTTGTGAATCTCAGCCTGAAGATTCTTGTCCGATTGAGCAATGGCATCCACTTTTAATGATTTTGCAGCAGCTTCCGGGGTGACTTCAAAACCGTGAAAAATATAAGAGAAAAAGCCTCCGAGTTTACCGAGAACAGCCGAAAAGCCTTCAAAACCCGATTTCAGAACCGCTAAATCCCGGCCCACATCAGTCGTAACATCAGAAAAATCCTCGACGACCTTTCTCCATGCTACAAATCCGGCAATAATGACAGCCGCTTTCCAGTTTTGTGCCGCGAACTTTGCCACTTTGACTGCGGCATGTCCGGCACTCTTCCCGGCATCAAGAACTTTCGGACCGAATTTTTCGATCAGCGGCATAGCCATGCCCAACTGTCCTGCAATTTCAAGTGTTTTTCCTGCAACAATCGCCGTTCCTCCCAATCCCAAAGTCGTATATCCGACAGCCTTTGTAATTCCCGGATATTTTTCGGCAAGACCGCTCAGTTTGTCAGCAGCCGACGTTGCAGATTCTGCAAGTTTCGTCAAAGCCGGGTTAAAATTCATTCCGATTTTTCCCATAGCCGTGTCAAGCGTGCCTGTGAATGCGTTCCACTGTGCGCTGAATGTTCCGAGTTGGCTACCGACTCTTTTATCAAGTGAGGCTTTCCCGCCCATTTCAGCTTTTGCCTCAGCCGCTCCGGTTGTTCCCTGCGTGATAAGTGTGGAAACGAGAGCATTCATATTTGCCGAACTGCCAAAAAGAGCCTGAATAGCCTGAGATCTGCTGACATCGGAAAGCCCGTTCAGCTTTTCGAGCTGTTTTACAAGATTACCTAAACCTAAATATTTTCCGTCTTTATCGGTAAACTGCAACCTGACTCCCGCAGCAGTTCCTGCTTTGTTTACGGCATTTTTGTCCATAACACGGCTTTCAAGCTGCGAAAGGTTTGTTGAAAGAACATCTGCACTCATTCCGGCAAGCTGTTTTTTCAGCATGACAAGATAGGGCATTCTTTCCGTTAATGCTTCATAGCCGGTAGAACCCAGAGCCGCAGCACCAGCACCTGTTCTGGCAATCATCGTTGTCATATCTTCGACATTGACACCCATAGAACTTGCACGCGCCAGCATGTCATATACACCAAAGTTCCCTGCCAGCTTGTCGCTTCCGACTCCCCATGCGTTCGAAACCAGCTGTGCAATTTCAAGGGCGCGGTTGTAGTCGTTACCTAAAACACCGACTGCAAATTTAGCCGAATCCTCAAGCCCGCCTTTTGCTAACGCTTCCGCATCCATGCCTCTTGCAATAGCACCGGCTGCCGCCTGATACATTTCCTCGGCAGTAGCAGGAAGTTTGTTTGCTGTCTTTATAACTGCTTCTGAAAGCCCGTTAAACGACTCTTTAACTTCGCCGTTTGCGTCGAGCATGACCGATTTCAGCGACACCATGCCGTTTTCAAGCCGTGCCATTGCGCTTATAGGTTTTTGCAGACTTCCGACCATACGGCCGCCGAATGCCGAAACCGAGCCGCCCAATGCACTGACCTGACGGAAAGCCTGCATTGAAAGACTGATATCGTTAGCCCACTTTGTAAGACCTGCAGCTTTTGTAGCAAACTTCTCCGAAACTGCACTTAAATGCGTGAGTGTCCTGATGCCGTCGCCTGCGGCTTTTCTTATGGAAACTCCGAAAGACTGGGCTTTTACAGCTGCCTCTTTGAATGACTTTCCGACCTCTGTTCCCTTTTTGGAAACGACTTTTAACACCTTTTCAGCGTTGCTTCTAAGAGTAAGAAGAAGACCAAGTTGAAAATTCTTTGCCATCTGCTATACTCCTATTGTCTTTTTGGGAGAATTTAAAATGAATAACGACTCTATTTCGGACAGAATGCCGATCGGACAGATTTTTTTAAATGGCTGGGAATCTTTCGAGGATTTATTGAATTTTGAAACACCGGGCTTTTTCGGCAGACTGAGCTGCTTATGGCTGAAATTGGTTGTGGCAGCGTATTTGGCAGTGCCGTTTATATTTTTGGCTGCATCGTTATTTACGGATTCGGAATACTTGACGCTACCGAATCTTATTTTGTATCTGATCGCCGCCATGCCGTTGTCTCTTGCCGCCTACCTGCCGCATAAACTTGTTTTCATTGCCCAAAATATGTTTTCAAAGACTTCATCCATAGCCCGTATTCCTGAAGATCAAAATTCATAATCTCAGAATAACTGAAACCGCCTTCCTTCATAAGCGTCAGGACTCCGCACCTGCTGGCTGTGACTCCGCCCCTGTCGGTTCGAAGCCCAATGCTTCGGATAGATCTAAAAAATCTTCCGACTCCATCTGCCTGATCTGCTCATAAACGACTTTTTTGCCGTCAAAAGTGCAGCATTCTGCAATAAGAGCAAGAAGAAACTCTATTCCCTCTGACTGCCCGCAAACCTTTTCAGCATTGATTGAATCGGCTACGAGAGCCGTTCTGTATTCAACTTCCTTAAAATTGAACACCTGTTTGTTTTCGACTTTTTTGATTTTGAATTTGGGAGTAGTTTCCTTTTTGATTTTTTCCGCTTTTTTAACTTCTTCAGTCATACTATCCTCCTAAGTAAAGGGGCGGAAAACTTACGCCCGTCGGCAGCCGCCCCGCACGGTTTTATTAAAGATTTGCGTTATTTCTCATTTCTGCCAGCATGTCTTCGCCGTGATCCTTGAAGACATTGTTTTCGACATCGATCTCAAGGATCTCTTCGCCGTCATGTTTGACAAGGATGTAGTCGAGCTCAAATTTTGTCTTCTGGCCTGACCATTCCTGACCTTTCAGAGTTCCCATAAGGTCGTTGTCGCCCAGCCTGCCGCGAAGTTCCATGTAAGCCTTCAGGCTGCGGTCGGTTCCGTTTTCCCTTCTGACTACGTTTCCGTAAACTTTCAGATTGTAGTCCTTGAAAGGATTGGTGACCTTCTCGTTGATGAAGTCCCAGGTAACATCGACAGAAAGAGCGTCGATCCCGGTCATCACCTTCTTTTTTCCGAACATCCCGATCGGACTTATATCCTTCATCACAGGATTGACCGAAAGCCCTGAGATCTCCAGAGCCTTGCCGTAGAGCGAAGCATCGTCCATATAGACGTTGGCACCGGTCACAGTATCGAAAGTTAATTTTGCACCCATGTTTTCCTCCTATCGTCCGAGTTGTGCAAGATAATCAACATTGTAGGATCTCTGGTATGTTACCCTGTCAGCCGGAGGCGTTGCCGCATCGTCGTAGTTGAAAATGATGTGACCCGCCATGATCTCTGTCGGCTCGTTCTCGTCAGGATCGTACCAGCACTGACCGCCTGCGATCGCGCCGCGTGCCTTGAGCTTCCTCAGGAATGCATTGACATCACTGACAATAGAGTCGATCCAGACATTGTTGATCGGCTGATCGATCTTCTGCTCCGTGTAGTATTCGATTGACTCTTCGATCACGTCGCCTGTCGTCTTCGTGACTTCGAACACTTCGTGATCCGTGTTTCCGCCGCTGCTTTCGCTGTCGAACGAACTGTTCCGGTTTCCGCAGAATTTCAGTCCGCCGACATTCTTGACCGTAACAATGCCGCGCGAATTGAGTATCTGCGAGTCAGCCGAGCTGACGTTGAGTGAGTAGGTCACCGGAATGTCAAGCCCGCTGAAACCGTTGATGCTCTGGGAACTGATCGACCAGTGATAACCCTTGCTCGTGTCCATGTCGGTCTTTGCCCTGACAGCTGCTGCTGCAAGAGACATCGGATAGAGCGCGTCCCCGCTTTTGAGTTTCGGCCAGAAAAGTGAAATGCGCGTATTGTATATACCGCCGACCTTTTCCGAATTGCCTCTGCTTGCAAGAGCAAGAGAAAGCTCGTTTTCGACATCACTGTCAATATCAACGAAACCCCTTGCACGAAGCGTTTCGCATACACTCACCATTGCCTGGGCAACTTCAAGATTCTGCGAATATCCCGGAGCAATGATGATTCTCGGAACATAACCCGTGACGACCTGCGATTTGAGCAGCGCATAGACACCGGTTTTTCTCACTACGTTTCCGGCGACATCTCCGGCAGTGACTTCCGGAGCTTCCGTTTCATCGCCACCGCTGACTTCGTCCATTGCATCGGCGATAGTATCGCCGATTACAATCGGATTTCCTTCGCTGTCGGTAATGATATTCCCTTCGTGATCGACAAGATATATATTCGTGTCTTCCGGTTCGCTGCTGCCGCTGTCTGTTCCGACATTGACCGCGATGATGAGCGGAATCTGCTTGTCGAACTGCTCATACATTTTCTTGAGGTAGTAGGGAAGTGTTCCTTCCTCATCGGAAGTTCCGAGCTTGTTTTCCACATCTTCTTTTTTCATAATAACTATCGGAGTGTTGACAGCCGGTTCTTCCGTCCAGCCGGAGCTGGCAGCCCTGCCGACGATCCCGATGACCGAGGTCTTGACCTCGCTTACATTTTTCGGCGCGTTGCCCTTGTTGATGGTCTCGACACCGTGAAGATAATCTGCCATTTATACCTCCGTTGATCTGGATATTACCTGAACAGTTCCCGTGCTGCACCGCGGAATATATGCGTCTATATCAGGGTTACCGTTTACGAATCCCGGCCACAGATACGGTTTCAGCACATGTGCGCCGTCAGCGTTTGTTTCGGGCAGTATGAGAACCTTCACACCTCCGGACTCTTTTTGCGTAACGGTGACATTACCGAGACCGTCACATGTAACAGTTGCTTCTCCGCCGAAAGAAATGTCGTAAAGTCCGTCCGTCTCCGACTGTTTGCAGAACATCGCAAGCAGCTTGATTCTGAAAGTTGCCGACTTCCCCTGAGCTACAGTCAGCGAATCGCCTTCTTCGGAAAACCTGAACGCATCAATCTTGACTGCAGGGTCTGCAATGCCTGATCCGGCGAAATCAGTTGCAGAGATACTGTTTTTCGTGTATCCCGTTTGAGTCAGAGTGTAGCCGATAGTTTTTTCTATTCTGTCTTTCCACTCCTCGAACTCCTGCTTGATCATTGCCAGATTCTTAACCGGCTTATCTACAGGCTCATTGGTGTTTTCGTCAAGCATCTTCATCGTTACTTCCTCCGGGTCATCACTGAAAAACAGTTTCCCGACATTGAGAGCCCAACTCTTGATCACTTCGACCAGATTCTGAATTGTTGTTATAATTCCATTCATCTTTCCCTCCTTTTAGTTCGTTCATCAAGAGCGCGGGCGGCTCGCCCGCAACTCCTGAAAATCCTTATTCCTGTGCCTGCTGCGCTGCCAGTGCTTCCAGTGCCTCAATTCTTTCTGCAAGTGTCGCATTCGGGTCAGGCGTGATATTAGCCCCGTTCTCCAGAGCAGCGACCATTTCTTCCGTCGTCATACTGCTTGCATCGGAACCAACGAACTGTGCCCACAGTGCATCTGCTCTGTTTCTGAGAGCCACATCCTCACTGTTGTCATAAATTTCTCCGCCGCTGTTTCCGCTGTTCTGGTACTGCTGCAACGCATTTTCGAGTGTTGCGACTTTGGATTCAAGACTAAAAATGCGATTGTGGAGGCTTGAGTAGAGATTATCGATCTCATGCCAAATCTTCTCAATTTGATGGGTGATCGGATAAACAAGACCTTCCCCGAATTCACCAAGATCCATTGCTTCCAGCATGTCAGCCACTCTGTCTTTCGTCCAGTCGAAGACATAAGGCTGTTTGTCCGCACCGCCTGCCCAGTCTGCAGCCTCTATGGTGGCACCAGGGGTCTGAGCTTCAGGCGATTGTGCCGCAGCCTCCTGGGATACGCATATTTTGTAATCCTCCTCGTAGTGTACGACATATATGGTGTCAGGCTGTGTTGAACCTTCAGCAGCTGTGTAGTCGTAAGTCTGCTTCGTAATTCTCCCGAGATACCAGTGTTTTTCTTTCTCTGATCCGAAGTCCCATATCATTTTCACCAGAGCGAAACCTTCGTCACTGACCTGTCTCATTGCCGAGGCTAAGGTGGTCTTCAAGGTCTGAAGGCTGGTCTGATTCATTCTGCCGGTCGAAAAATCGAACCAGTTGGTTTTGATGTATGCGGCTATCTTTTCAAATGCCGTTGTTACGTGAAATGTCTCCCCGTTTTTTCCTTCCATGAGAGACCGAATCAGGGAAATGATCATTGTAACAATGTTGATAACGTTGATTTTCGCCATCTGGTCTCTGAAATCTGAAACCGGGCATTTCCCTGTTTT
Organism: uncultured bacterium; assembly: GCA_905235605.1. GTDB lineage: Bacteria > UBP6 > UBA1177 > UBA1177 > UBA1177 > UBA1177. The sequence goes on along the minus strand of CAJOMF010000053.1, from coordinate 27,863 downwards.
GTTTTCATCACCGGTCGCTACGATCGGTATGTAATCGCCTTCCGCAGCCTTCGTGATGTTGTAATTTTCAAGTTCTTCGATTCTTTTTCCGCTCATTTTTTCCTCCATACATTATTGTTCAGTCTGTTGCGTGCGATTCCATCGCCGCATCGTTTGCCTCTTTCGGCACCGTAAATTGTTTTCCAGTTCTATGTTTCCATGTGACTTGTTTTGCGACAGCCGGTAGCGGCTGAAGATCGGATTCCGCATCCTGTTCCTCAACATAAGGCAGTTTTACCGCGAATCTGGCCGTGTAATGCCAGAATCCCTGGCCTGCGTCCGTCCATCCGCTGGCTGTCATGTACATCGGCTTCGCGCCGAGAACCGGTCTGAAGCCTGTCAGAACCTTCCGGACGCGGTCGATGACATCATAAGCTCCGACATTATCCACGGTTATATCGCAGCCGCTGCGCAGATTCCTGGTAATGATGTCGAGATCGAAAGATACAGTATCCTGCTGCACTGCCGAATACACCCCTTCAGGCTCCGTCGTCTTAGTATCGACATAGTGGATCCAGACGACACCCGTTGACAGATTCATCAGCCTCGATGCGGCATCTTCCGGACAAAGTTCGATCTCAACCATGCTGAGAATCGATTCCGGTTTTTCCGCATCGGCCTGCAGCTTGTTCAGAATTGCAGTTTCAATCTTTTCAATCATCATTCCTCGCGGCGGCAGTTTGTGCCGTGATCCCGTGATTACGTAATCCCGTGATCCCGACCGCCGCCCAAAAGCCAAAAAAATCAATACTTATTCAACTTGCTCCACGGAAACAGCCGGTCTTTCCTGCTTTTGTTGCATTTGGTCGGTCCGTTGCCCTGAGCTGCACCGCCTCCGATCTCCGGAATCGGCAGGCCGATCGTTCCTTCATGAATCTGTTTCAGCCGGGCGATCAGATTCTTGTAAATTTCCATAAGTGAAGACGGCATGTTCTGCCTCTGTCTTCTTTCCCACAGAAAATAGATTGCAAGCTGAGCCGAAATATCCCCGATGACAAGCGGAACACTCGAAAGCGGGACGCGGTAACGGCCGCCGATGTAGCTGTCGATCAGCGCATCCGCCTTCGAGATAGCCTCCGTGACGACACCTTCGTCAATGACTTTGGCGCGGGCATCGTCACTCAGCTGGATTATATCGCGTTCGGAGGATGCCGCTATCAGATCTTCTTTCGTCGAATAAGCCATAAAACCTCTAACTTCGTTCATTGCGCCGGACAGAATCCGGCTTTTGCATCCTTACGGTTCCGTCGTTGTTTCCGGTTCCGTTCCCGGTTCTTCCGTTCCCGGTTCTTCCGTTCCCGGCTCGGTTGCTGAGCTTGTCGAAGCATCAGCTTCTGCAGCCGCCGGATTGACCGCAACAGTCACGATCTTGACAAGTACCGTCACATCCTCTGCACCGTCTTCAAGTGCGATGCCGGTTGCAGTGTCACCTGCTTCAGCCGTGACCGCCTTTCCGTTCGCGTCGCTTTTCACGAAGTCACCTGCATTGACCAATCCGCCGCACTGAACTTCAACAATGCCGTCAAGAACGACTGCAAGATCTCCGTTTTCGTCAGCTTCGTCGTAGGAAACACCGAGAGCGGTTTCCCCTGCGCCGCATACTGTTCCGTCATGTTTGATGAAAAGTCCTTTCTCCGTGTCGGTTGCAGCTCCGCTCACAGTGTAGATGATTCCCGGACATGTAGTTTTGCTCATTGTCACCCCCTACTTCTTCGTGTTGGAAATAAGATACATCGCATCGGCACCTACAAGTACCGGTTTGCGGATGTCCGTAGTTCTTACATTGATGATCTTGCCGTTTTCTTCCGTCCACGAATCGACGACGCGGTATCCTGCCTTCCTGAGAAGGTATCCGGCAGCCGGAGTGTAGGGTGACTTCGAGTCTCTTGCGACATAGGCGAGAATTGCAACATCGTCCCATACATCGTGAGAGGTTCCGTTATCGTCTTCCCAGATAGCTTCGCCGACTACGACCTTTTCAATCTTGAAAATTCTCGCAAGATCCTCTTCCGTGACAACTCCTTCTTTCGTGTATTTGAGCTTTTCGAGGATTGCTTCATTTTCCTGAAGGATTGCGAAAGTGTCGGCACCGAGGAAGAGCGTGTTCGGTTTTCTGCCGATAGCCTTTCTGATAGTCTGAATGCCTTCCTTGATGTCAGCGACCGGCTTGCCGTTCGACTGATCCCAGCAGTTCGTGTTCGAGAGAGCCTTTTTGTGGTCGGCTGCATAGGTCGAAGGATTCTGGACAAGATCCGCGATTTCCTTTTCGATCTGAAGATCAAGAGCGTCGCTTGTGAAGTTGACCGCACGTTCCTGCTCGTTGAAGAGGCTCTCCTCATCCTCACGGTAGTCGATCGAGTCAGTAAGATCGTGTTCCCTGAGAACTACATCGACAGTCTCAGCCGGATCGTGTTTTACCCTGTTGGATTTCGCGCCAGGAGCCCTGCTTGTTTTGTAGAGCTTGAACGCCTCTTTTCCGAACTTGGGAATGATTGCTCCCTCTTTCTCAATCAGAACGACCGGAAAAAGCTCCGTTCCGACACATGTTGCGTTTTTGTATCCCGTTGCGAGTTCAGTAAGAACGGGATCTACAATTCTTCTTTTACTGAGTTTAGCCATTTTAGCCCTCCCTGATTGCTTTTTTCACAGCTTCGCTGTAGCTGATCTTTTCTTCCTTCTCGATTTCTTTCGCTCTTTCGTGAAGCACAAGCCTTTCAGCGTTTACCGGCAGTCCGTAGTAAGACGGAGCATCCTCCTGACTCTCTTTTTTGGCAGACTGCTTGTTGGCCTTGTTGCTTTCGAGGTGCTCGAGTTTCGGAAGTTTGCTGTAAGTCTCCTTGAGCTGTTCAACGACACCGCCTTTCTCGAAGTTCTTTTCGTCTGCACAGAGACCGTGCATGGTCGCTTTCACGCTGTCAGCTACGGCAGGCGTGAGCTGACCGTTTTTGACAAGCGAGTCGCAGAAAGCGTCAACTTCTCTCTCTCTTTTTTCGGTTTCCATCTTTGCCTTTTCGGCCTTCATCGATTTGATCTCTTCCTGCGAAGCGGCGAAGTCAGCCTTCATTTTGGCGTTTTCCGCGAGTTTAGCGATCCTCTCCTGAGCTTCTTTTTCCATCTCATTCTCCTTTTCGAGGTTTGTTTCATAATATGCAGTTTCCGCTTCATCGGCGGAAAACTTAATACTTTCAAGTCCTTTTACAGCCGGTGCGGCTCCTCCGAGAAATGCAACGTGCGCGATTGCTCCGTTCCTGAGTCCGATTGAACGGTTCTTGTAAACCCCCTTTTTGAGCAGTTCCAGAAACTCCGGCACAAACTCAAAGTCGCCCACAAGCACTTCACCCACGCGTTTCAGAGCCTTCATCCATCCGAAAGCCGGAGCCGTGTCAGTCTCAGGGTGTCCCACCGTGACCGGCGGCTCATTGGCAGGGTCGAACTTAGCCACGATCGCGTCAAGATCATCCTTGTTATAAGAGGTAGTCTTCCCCTGCGAGCTCGTCCAGGTTCCCGTTTTGAAAATCTCAATCCACATTCTTTTCTCCTGCGGCTTTCGCCGCTTTCATCGAATCTCAATTTAGCCGTTTTTTTAGGTAAAAAATACAAAACGGTTTTGTATTTTCAAAATAATTTCAGCCTATTATCGAATTTGTGAGTTTCGTTCATTGTGACCTTTGAGTTTCGTTGGTTGTCCGTCGGTTTTATCGGCGGTTTTTATAAGGAGGCTTCATGGATAAGGATTTTCTCACCGAACTGATAAAAAAGAACTGGCCGATGGCCGTGTTTCTCGTCATCTTCTGGTTGGTATATCAGGAGTTCACGCATACCAATCAGATGCTTATGACCGAAATAATTAACAACAACCGGCAGACCATTGAAAGATATGACAACAGCATTGACAAGCTCGATCGGAGCATCGGCCAGCTTACAGACGCGCTGAACAAACTTGAGCAGCGTCAGACAACAATCGAGCTCAAAATCGACACCCTTCAGAAAGACGGACATGCTGCCGGTTCGGGAGGCAGCCGATGAACAAAAGCAACCACAACGACATCCTTCTTGCCGAAAAGTTCTACACTTACGAACACATGTCTTGCAGTGACATCGCCGAAAAGATAGGCAAAAACCGCCGCACGGTTGAAACCTGGAAGAAAAAATTCGGCTGGGAAGACAAGCGCACAGAGCTCATAGAATCGCGCCGTGCACTCCCGCAGAAGCTCATGGAGCACTACAACCTGATCATGGACAGCATCGGTCGCGATCTGAAGGAGGGAAAGGAGGTGCCGGCTTCCAAATACCGTCTTGCAGCCATGCTCTTTGAACAGATCCCAAAAGCGGAAGCTGTTGAAAAAGCGGCATCCGGAGCAGTCGGCGAAAAGAAAATAGACGATTCTAAAGTTGTCAAGGTAGTCCGCCAGGCTTTCGGACTTGAAGAAAGCGACACCGAAAACGGAGAGAATGATGAAAAGTAGAACCCCGTTCAAAACCCGTTTAAAACGCCGCAGAATCGTTCAACGGTTTTTGACTGGTGTCAGTAATAGAAAAAACAACAAAAATCAATTCTGCGCGAAATTCGGCGGTTGGTAAAATGAGAATGGTAGAAGGCAAAATCTCGGATATTGATCCGGGAAAAATGCAGGCAAAAGTCCAACTCGCAGCACAATGCGATTCAGACGGGAAACAGATGGTTACCGACTGGCTTCAGATCGGCTTCTCCGGTCCCGACATTCAATACATCTACAGGGTCGGTGACTATGTCGGCTGTATCATGGACGATACACTGGATGACGGCTGGATTATATGCCGCCTCTACGACGACAAGGCAAACCTTGACTCAACCGAAAGAAAATCTGTTTTCAGATTCAAAGACGGAACCAAAGTCGAAGTCGAAGAGAACCCTGGCAAAGTCACCATTACAATCGGCACCACAACGATAGTTGCAGACGGTTCAAGTGTCGAGATCAAAGGCGCGGGACAGCCGACGTTTCCCGTCGTTCACAGTGCGAGCCCCTGTCCCGTCTTCGGTACATGTCACCTTCAACCCTCGACCACAATCAAGGTGTCACAATGATTCGCCGCCGCAACCTCATTCTTCGTCCATTGCGCCGGATATTATCCGGCATTTGCATAAAGGAGCATTAAAATGTCTTTCAACTTCCTTCCATACCAAATACATTACATCAATGATCAGTCACGGTTCAAGATTGTCGAGAAATCACGCCGTATCGGTATCACTTATGCACAGGCCTATGAAGACGTTGAATACAGCCTGATGCAGAGAAACCGCAAAGTATGGTTCAGCTCGCGTGATGACTCAGCGGCTGCTGAATACATCGACTACTGCCGCTTTTTCCTGGAAAAGCTATTCAATATAGCGGCCTCGTACATCGGAACAGAAATCGTCGATCCGCAAAAAGGCATACAGTCACGCCTGATCCGGATGAAAAACGGATCTGAGATCCATGCAATGACTTCCGCGCCGGGACGCTTCCGTTCCAAAGGAGGAAAGGTCATTCTTGACGAGTTCGCTTTTCACGAGCACCAGGACGAGCTTTACGCAGCCGCTCAGCCTGCGATCCTGCGCGGCGATCCGATAAGGATAATCTCAACCTACCGCGGCATGAACAACCTCTATTACAGGCTTATTCAGAAAGTGAAAAACGGCCAGCTCAACTGGTCTCTTCACAGCGTGACCCTTGCCGAAGCGGTTAAGCAGGGCTTGCTTGACAACATCATGGGCCGCACCACCTCTGAAAAAGAGCAGGCCGAATGGATTGCCAAAGTCAGAAAGAACTGCGTAAGCGATGACATCTGGCTCCAGGAGTACTGCTGCCAGCCCGTTGACTCCGCTACTGCATTCATAACCTACGATCTCCTTGCCCTCAATTCCTGCGACGAAAAGGAGATCATCCGAGACATCAATGAGATCCGGGCAATGAATGAAATATATATAGGTATAGACATCGGTCGCAAATCAGATTTGACCGCGATTTGGATTACAGAAAAAACAGACACATGTCTGTTTGTCACCCGGCGCGTGATCACACTCAGGAACATGACTTTCAGTGACCAGAAAGCGGTGATCTGGCCGCTTCTTGCGTTGCCGAATCTCCGCCGTTGCTGCATAGACTCGACCGGTCTCGGAATGCAGTTCGCCGAAGAAGCCCAGACCTGTTTCGGGCGTTACAGAATAGAGCAGGTCACTTTCAGCGGATCGGTCAAAGAGGACATGGCATTCCGCGTTCTTACAAAATTGCAGGACCGCCGTTTTCTCATTCCCGATACCCAGGAAATCCGCGAATCCTTTCATAACATCAAGCGCGTAGTGACCGCTGCCGGAAACATCCGCTTCGATGCCGAGCGCACAGAAGCAGGACACAGCGATGAATTCTGGGCTGCCGCTCTTTCTCTATATGCCGCCGACGCAACAGACGACACTCCGGTGGTCATAAACTCCCGAATGCCAAGACAGACATCAAGATGGTTAGACATGTATTAAATAGAGGTGAAACATGCAGAAAATACTCGGAAAAACAGTAGCTGACAGACTCACGGCATTTGATCTGATTTCATTCATGCAGATTCTTCCGAATCCCGATCCGGTTCTTGCTAAACTCGGAAAAAGGATTTCGGCTTACGACGATCTTCTTTACGACGCGCAGGTGCGGAGCTGCATGTCATCGAGGAAAGCGGGTGTCTTAAAACTCAAATTCGAACTCGAAGGAAAAGACGCAGATCAGAAAATCATCGATTTCATTCAGGAAACTTTCGACCGCTTCAATTACCACAAACTCTTCCGAAAGATTCTCGGATGTGTAGCTTACGGATACCAGCCAATTGAAATCGACTGGGAAGTCCGCAAAGGACGTATCGTTCCGGCAAAAATGGAGGCAAAACCCGTTGAATGGTTCTGCTTCGGCGAGAAAAACGAACTCCGCTTCCTCTCCAGAAAGCACCCCGTAACAGGCGAAGAACTTCCGCCCATGAAGTTCGTATGTCCCACGAACGACGAAACCTACAAGAATCCTTACGGAACATCCGTGCTTTCCCTCTGTTTCTGGCCTGCAATGTTCAAGAAGGGAAATTTCAAGTTCTGGGTCGCATTCACCGAGAAATACGGCTCCCCGTGGCTTGTCGGGAAGTATGCTCCCGGAACAAGCAACGAAAATCAGAACATCCTCGCAGATCAGCTTGAAAACATGGTTCAGGATGCTATAGCCGTCGTTCCCGACACCTCCAAAATCGAAATCATCGAAGCATCCGGGAAAGGTGCTTCGGCTGATATATTCGACAAGCTGAAAGACGCATGCAACGCCGACATCAGCAAGGCCATACTCGGTCAGACCCTGACAACCGAACTCAGCTCCACAGGCAGCTTAGCCGCAGCACAGACACACAATGAAGTCCGCAAGGACATCATTCTTTCAGATGCGAGAATCATTGAAGAAACTCTCAATCAGATAGTCAGATGGACTATAGACCAGAACTTCGGAAAAGATGTGATCGCTCCTGCATTCCGTTTTTCGGAACCCGAGGAAACCAACAAGCAGCTTGCAGAAAGAGATGCGATCCTTTCCGGCATCGGAGTCCGCTTCACACCTAAATACATTCAGCGGGCATACAACCTCGGTGAAAAGGATTTCACAATCGTTGAGCCCCAGCAGTCGCTTTTCTCGGCGGCGCAACCTCAGACTTTGTCCATTGCGCCGGATATTATCCGTGCGAATTACAGCGGTGGCCGCCCCGGTCTCAAAGATCTCCTCGACCGCGCCGCATCCAGGGCCTTTCCTCCCGAACTCCAGCAGAAAATCATGGAAGGCATCCTGAAACCCGTTTTCGACCTCATAGAAAAAGGTGAAAGCCTTGAAGATATTTATGAAAAGCTGGGCGAGCTCCTTCCCGAACTCAACACCGACGAACTCGAAGACGTTCTCGAACGCGCCTGTGCCGCAGCCGACATGTACGGCAACAGTGGAGGCAAAATATGACGACCGCATTCTTCGTCAATTGCGTCGGATATTATCCGACTTTATTCAGGGGTATAAATGGTTGACATTGACACAAAAGGTTTCGACCGTTTGAACAGGGCTTTAACGCGCCTTAAAGAGCTTTTTGAAAAGCGTGATCCGCTAACGAAGAACATCGCCGAAATCCTTCTTGCTGGTGTTCAGGAAAACTTTCTTCAGTCCGGCAGGGAAAACGGCGGATCGGGTACATGGAAACCCCTTTCAGCCGTCACACTTGCGCGTCGCGGCAAGAGGAAGAAAAATTCACCCGTCCTGCGCGTCTCCAACCGCCTTTATCAGTCGCTTACAATAGCGAATGATAACAATACCGCGACCGTCGGAACCAATGTCAAATATGCAGCCGTTCACCATTTCGGAGCCAAAAAAGGCGAGTTCGGCACATATCGCGGGCCCTCCGGCACATGGAAACCGCGCCCCATCCCGTGGGGTGACATCCCGGCTCGGCCATACATGCACACTACCGATCGCGAAATCGAAGAAATCTGTGATTTCATTGAAGAAATGATTAACAAAATCACAAAGGAGGCATAAAATGGATAACGTAACGACGACACGCCGTGACGACGTAACAGTTTCTTTAACCCGCATCCGCAGTTCCAAAACCTGCACAATCGGCATTCTCTACATTCAGACGCGCAACCTCCGCTGGAGCTGCCGAACCCTTGAACTGCCGTGGCTTGACAACCAGCCGCAGATCAGCTGCATTCCCGCCGGAACTTATTCCTGCTACAGGGTCAAAAGCCCGAAATTCGGAGAAACCTTCGTCGTCACCCGCGTGACCGGCAGAGCAGGCATCCTCTTCCACGCAGGTAACACCGCCAAAGACACACACGGCTGCATCCTGCTCGGAGTAGGTGTCGAAACCGGCGGACGCAAACCCTGCCTCTTGTCTTCACGCGCCGCGATGAAAACTTTCATGCAGATGCTTGAAGGCATAGACACTTTTGAACTGGAGATAAAATGATAATATCGGCGGCATTCCTTAAACACCTTAGACACCTTAAATTCCCCAAACTCCCTACAGACCGCCGCCCGGAAATAATAACAGCCCGAACCATGACCGAAGAAAAACCAAAATCAAAAAAAATCAATGATCTTGAAGCACTTTTGACCCTAACCAAAAGCACCAATTACGCGATCCCGATCTTAGATCTCAATGACCGTGATGCCGACGGCGACCCGAAACTGAAACAGGTTCCGATCAACCTCCTTCAGTCACTCTTCAAGGACGAAACCAACCTCCACAAAGTCGCAACTTCCGGCAAATACAGCGACCTCAAAAACCTGCCGCAGCTCTTTTCCGGCAGCTATGCCGACCTGAGCGGAAAACCGAACATCCCGTCGAGAACAAGCGACCTGCAGAACGATTCAGGCTTCCTGACAGAACATCAGAATTTGTCATCTCTGGTGGAAAAACTTCAGTATTTAGGCACCACACAAAACATTCCAGCATTCCCTTACATCCGCGTTAATGACGAAACATTCTTTATCTATCCGACTTTTGAGTTTGGGAATCAGGTTGCAGTAGCGGACGATTCCGGGGTTGCTGATTTTACGCCTAATGGTCCCGACTATTTGCGCTTGAGACTCACAAATTTCGGTGACAATGGTTTTGTAGTATATTACCGTTTCTCTTCCCGCGCCGATAATGATAGCGTTTTGGACGAAAGATTGATGGCTGGATATTACAAATCTACTCTCGCTTATCCCTTCAGTTTTAGTGTAAATAAAGATTTCGGGGGACAAAATCCAGGCTGTTTTGACTTAGATAATTTCCGATGGACTAATCTCACGCCCGGTGGAATATATGATTTGAGATTTTTTGTTTTTTTTAAAGAAAAGATATCTTTTAAAAATTATCTTTCCATGCTTTAGTTAATATGAGCTTCGCCCTGCTTTTTCACTACCGGAAAGAAATAATCACCGCCTTTCTGGTGATCCTTTTCTATATCCTCTGGTTCACCATTGAACGACAGTCCGACCGGATAACCGCGCAGAAAGCGGAAATCAAAGCACTCACCGCCGAAGTCGAAACCCTGCACGCTGAATACGCCCGGATAGAAGGGGATGTCACCGCCGTCTCGACATATCTCACAAAAATCCGCAACATCGAAACAACCAATAAAATCGAGGTCAAAAAAAATGAAAAATGTGTTGCTGCTCACGATGCTGATACTTTCATTGATCGTCTCAACGAGCTGTTCGGCTACTGTTCAGACGAAGCCGGAAATCAGGCAAAGGCTCTGCCGCGTTCCCGATGAGCCCGTTTTCGAGCGCATCAGCCGCGATGATCCCGACGAAGTCAAGATGCTGAAACTGCTCAACAACATCGCCGACCTCAAGGCTTACGCCGAAAAACTGAAAGCGACCATCGAATGCCTCAATGCCGCCATCCCTAAGGACTCTAAACACCTTAAATTCCCTAAACACTCTACAGTCGGCGGCGCAAGCAGAGAGGTGACCGATGCCCGGTAATATCAACCTCGCAGCCCTCTTCAAAATGAAGCCGAAACTGGCTTCCGAATACCTCGAAAAAAAGGTCTCTCAGAAATCCTGGAACTGGTATGAAATCTATGAAAAAGAGCACGACAAAATCTTTACCGTAGCCAAAACAGCCGGATACGATGTCCTCAAAGACATCCGGGCCGCCGTTCAGAAAGCCATCGACGAAGGTACCACTTTAAAGCAGTTTCAAAAGGAGCTTAAACCCCTTTTAAAGCAGAAAGGATGGTGGGGCAAAGTTCCCGATCCCAAGAATCCGGAGAAAGAGATCCAGCTCGGAAGCGTCCGCCGCCTCGAGAAAATCTTCGACATCAACGTCCGCACCGCATACCAGACCGGGCGTTACAACGACCTCGCTGAAAACGCGAAGTTCCGCCCTTACTGGCAGTATATCGCCGTCATGGACGACCGCACCCGGAAGGAGCATAAGTCGCTCCACGGCAAAGTCTTCCGCTGGGACGATCCCTTCTGGGACACCTTCTTTCCGCCCAACGGCTGGAACTGCCGCTGCACAGTCAAATCACTCAGCGAACGCGAACTCAAACAGCGCGGCCTCACAGTCGAAAACACCGACGGCAAGCTGTTGAACGCTACCGCAACACTTCCGAACGGCCAGAAAGTCACCGGCAAAGTCTACCGCAACGGCAAAACCACCGTCCAGACCGATGTCGGCTGGAACTACAACCCCGGAAAAGCGGCATATCAGCCGATGGATGACGGAAAAGATCCCGTGCTGGAAAAACAGTTTAACAATGTGATAAAAGCCGCGACAAACAACAATAGTGCCTTTAATATTCTTCAAGCAAGAATAAAAAAGAAAGATATTGAATACAAAGAGGTTTTGCCTTTAAAGAAGAGACTTTCAGAGGAGCAGATCGTCAAAAAAATAGCAATCAAAGATGAAGGGGTTGGCTCTTGTTCCTCTCTCGCGCTGGCTTATGCAGGGAATAAAATCGGCCTAAATGTTGCTGACAACCGAGGAGGTTCTTCTTTGATTTTCTTTGGCAGCGATCCCAACATCATTCGTATCAGCAAACTGGCAGGCGGTGTTGTTATCCACGGTAACGAATTTAAGGCTGTAAAATCTTTAATGAACATGTTGATTTCAGGCAAAGAATATTATCTTTCAACCGGCAACCATTCCGCGATAGTCAGAAAAACAAAAGATGCCGTTCAATTTTTGGAATTGCAGGAAGGCGCGAACAGCGGTTTTGTTGACTTGACAGATGATGCTTTAGAATACCGTTTTAATTGCAGGACACGGGGTGGAAATGGAACGGTTTTGTTTAGTATCGAAAAACTCAGAAATAATGCTGAATTTAAAACATTATTGGGTTATTTAAATACTGTTGAGAAATAATTTTAGCGGTTTCTTTTACGATCTTTAAAAAAGTTTGCCCAATAAGGATTTTCTCTTTTAAAAATCTCGACTTGCTCGTCAGTCAGCTTCCAAGGATAATCCCGGAACAGATTAAAAACCTCTTTTTTGTCAAAACTAATAAGATTAAACCCTTTCATGTCGGTGACATCTACCCACCATATAGTGTCTGTTGCTTTTCTTTTATAAAATGGATACCCTTTATAAGTATTTTCGTAGTCATAAATCCAAGTAGGCTCGTCCGATCCGACATCTTCAGGAGCGTTTTTCAACTCTTCCGCGACTTCAATTTCCTTACTCATCTCCGTCCTCCTTTTTGTCTGGGAACTTCAGCATACAAACGACGGTCAGCACCGCAGCCGTAATCTCGTCAAATCTGCATTCCATATATTTCAGCATCATCGCCTGCACAAACAGCACCAATCCCGATGATACCACAACACAAAGACAGCCGTAAAGAAATTTGTTAATCATTTTTTCTCCCTAAATCGCATCATAAATTACTTTTGGATCAATATTCCTGTCGTCAAAGTAGTAGTCCGCGCAGATTTTGCGCGAATCATTGCCGTATTTCTCAATATTTTCGGGCGTGTTTTCGTTCACATAGTCAAAAAAAAGATCATACTTCGCACACGCCTCGACCGCCTCCTTCAGCTTCTCATCCGCCCTGCAGCTCCACAGAATAAGCGTGTGTCCCGCCTTCCTGATCCGCTTGCAGATAACTATGTTCTGCAGAATCGGCTTACCGATCTCCGGGAACGCCTCCTCAAACAGAAAGCCGTCAAAATCCACCGCAAAAACCTTCTTCGGGCTCTCCGCAGGATGCACCGTCAGCGTCTTTTTGTCTGCCGAACGGCAAAACTTGAGAAACCGCGCATTCCTGAAAACCTCAAGCTCGTCGAAGTACGCACTCATGTAGTATATAGTGTGGTACATCTGCTTGAAATTATAGCTGATAAGCGGCTCCGTCTCGCCCTCGGCACGCGCCTCCACCGTATAGTTGTCCACAGCCCGGACACTGTAACGCTTCCCCAAAGCGCAGCACTTCTCAATGTCCTTACGCGCCTGGGAGCGCATCTTTCTGGTCATGTCAGTCCACAGCATTACAGCCTCCTAATCAAAATCAAAAATCGTTCCCTGCCTGTTATCCGCCGCCTTTTCGTTCAGAATCTTATTCACGAAAGTCTCGGACATCTCAACCTCATTCGCTATTTCTTTCGCGCTTTTGTGCGGGTTCGCCAGGATATACTTCTTTACGATCTTTTTCTGCCAGAAGTTCGGAGTATAGATGTGAAGACCGCCTCTCAGCTTGGACATTAATCTGATGGCAACGTCAATGCCGCAGCTTTCTGCAATCAGCTTCATGTCTTTTGTCGGCATATCGTCCACCGTCATGTTTTCATTCACGAATTTGAGAAACTCTTCTTTCATTACCTTAAACTCCGTCCATTGCGCCGGATTTTATCCGGCACTTGCATCCCAAAGAACCTCAAGGAAACCCGCCGACCTTTGGCTTATCTCCGGCGGGCAACCTTCAAATTCCTTCGAGCTTCGTCCATTGCGCCGGATTTTATCCGGCACTTGCATTACAGAGCCGCAAAATCAAGCGGGATCGTCTTCCATTCGCCGTGTTCGTCCTTTTCCTGGAAAAGGATGTAATCTTTTGTTCCGTTTGTGATCATTGACTTCCTCAAAAGCTCCTGAGCTTTCTTGAAATCCGGGTCATTGATCGAATAGCCGAGCAGCCTGAAAAGAAAACTGCGGTTGATTTTGCCTTCCTTGTTGACCTCAAACGCCTTTTGAACAAGTTCGGCAAGAATTTCGTCAGCTCCCTCTGTCTTTTTGACAACCCATTCGTCAAACTTCGCTTTTGCAAATTGCAGATTCTCGTTGAAATTCTGCCTCTCTCTTCTGGAAAAGCGGATCCTTCTTGTCGAGTCGTAGTTGACTATGGTGAAGTTACCCTGCGGCTTATCGACCCTTGCTTTTTTCGCAAGTTTCTCGATGTAAGTCGTAAGAACTTCCCAGACCCAGAGTTTGAATTTCTCCATTTTTTCTTTTGTTTCACCGACAGACTCAAAGACAGCGTCGATCATTTCTTCTTTCTTCTTGTCTGCATTGCTGATGCACTCTTCCGGCTTCAGCGAGCCGTCTGCATCCACCCAGTAGGGCTTGTCGTCGATCATCTTTACTTTTGCCATCTTTTCCTCCTACTTCTCGATAATTACGATATTTTTCTTCTCGGCGAGAACTCGCGTTCTGACATCTTTGAGCAGGTTCTCTTTTTTCACCTCAATCTGCTCAGTCAGATCTACCGATTCAAGCTCTATCGAAACACCGTTGTCCGTCACTTCCGTAAAAACATCGACCTTGACATCCGTCTTCGGATAGCCCTCAAAAATCGGGATCGTGAGAATAAAGCTCTCCTGAATCGTCTGCTGACATTCGGCGACCAGACCTGCGTTGATGTTGCCTCTGCGGTCATTCTCATTTTTGAGCTGGATTTTGCGTGTCGCATTGAATCTTTCGATCGATTTGAGCAGGGTTGAATTATCCTGATCCTTGAAGTAGAGCCTGTTCTGTCTGACCAGTTTCGCAAAGCTTTCGAGTGAAAAGGAGGTCTCCGTGTTGATTCTGAATCTGCTCAGAGCCGATCCCTGAATCAGGCTTCCCTTGACCGTGATTCCGCTGTCGTACTGCTCGCGTGTCGTGAGCGTCGCCGTCCCTGCCGAATAGTTGATTTCAAGGTGCGCCTCCTGCTCCTCAAAGACTCTCTTTTTTGCGAAATCTACAACGGATTCAAGCGTTCCCGAATAGCAGACACCTTTCTTTGTTTCGATTTTCGGAAGTTCGCCCGTGCGCAGGAACATAACCTTCCCGCCGCTTGTAATGCTCTCTTTCGTCATCTCTTCCAGAGTCACCTGGACCATCTTTTTCTGTTCTTCACACATCTTTCACCTCTAATTAGCCAGCCTGATTACATTTTCCTGCATCTCGTCCTGGCGCAGCTTTCTTGTCTGGACGATCTCGCGGTCAGCCGTGATGTACTCCATCTTTCCTTCGTCAAAGTTGGGAACAAGGTAAACCTCCTTGACCTCTTCGCGGTAGCCTTTCGTGACTGCGGTCGTGTCTTTTACGATCTCGTTTTTGATCAGTTTGATTTCCTCGTTTTTCCTTGCAACCATCTGCTTTTTCTCTTCTTCCGCGAATGCGAGTTTCGCGCTGTTCTCGAAGTGAGAATCCTTCATTTTCGCGATCTCGTCATCAGTGTAGAAGACCTTGACCGGCATTTTGTCCTTCACCGTGGCATACATCGCCGGATCGAAATCAACGAATCTTCTCTCGTTACTTTTTTTCATTCTGTTCCTCCATTTTCTTCAAAATTACTATTACTTTTGACGCTTCCGCTCTCGTGAGCGTTTCCAGCGTCTTCCCGAATTTCTTGTCAATGAAGCTGTCCAGGGCGGCTCTCTTCGCCTCGTTTCCTTCAGCGCGTGAAACCCGTCCCCAGATAGCAACAATCGCGTAAACCTGCGCCTTGGTCGGCTTCACCACCTCTGGCTTTGTCCATTGCGCCGGATAATATCCGGCATTTGCATCCGGCTTAACCCCGGCAGCCCTCATCATCTCCGAGATCAGCCTGTTCCTCTGCGAATAAGACATCTGTTTTGAGCTCTCAACCCCGTATTTAGCCAGAACCTGCCTGTAGAGCTCGTCATCCCATCCCAGCTTCGTTTTCAGCAGGTGAATCTGTTTTATTTGTGCCTTCGTAATTTCCATCGCCATCATCCATCGTTCAGTCCAATCGCCGGATTCTCACGCCAGAACCGACTGCGCTGCTGCCGCCTCGACAAACTGCGCCGTCAATGACGCCTCCGGATTAAGCTGCAGCAGACGCTGAATCTCGAAAACGGTATTCTCTACAAGCCGCATATTGCCTTTTGTAACCGCATAAAAAGCCTTTTTAACGGCTGTTGAAGAGCCTTTGAAAAGGTGTTCAATAAGGCTGGCCGTGTCGTCTTCCGACAGTGCCTTGACACGGCTGTTGGCAAGACATCTGCTGCTCAGATATTCGTTCTTCGTGCGCGTTCCGATTAACATGTATTTCAGCGTTTCAAGTCCGACCAGAAGAAGGCCTGTGTGTGAAGCATTGAAAACAACCGTTCTCAGCGTCTCCAGTGCCCTGTGATTCAAATGCTCGCATTCGTCAACAATGACCAGTTTTCCGCTGTTTTTGAGCTTCGATATAATTTCCTCCTCCAACTCATACTGATTGGTTTTCGGTGTGCATCCGAGAGCTGATGCGAGCTTGCGCATAAGTGTTCTTGCCGTAAAAGAGGGACGTGCCTCGATATAGAGCGCATTTCTGTTGTAGCGGCAGTATTCAAGACAGGCGCGTGTCTTGCCGACTCCTGCAGCACCGTAAATCAAACCCATCCGGCGCGACGTGTGGCATAAATGTGCGATGTTCAGCACGATGTCGGCTGTCGCAGTTTCCTGAAACGGGAGAATCGGATTGATGTTTTTCGTGATTCTTTCAATTTCAGTCTTGCAGCCTGAAACGATTTTCTTTTCAATTTCCGATTTGTCCTTCGCCGCGTAGTTGTCATTGACATAAGCACTTAGTGCCGCCGTCGAAATGCCGCAGAGTTTCGCGATTTTTGACTGTGAATAGTTCGCCTTGACGAGCTCTTCAACCAGTTCTTTTGCGTTTTTAGTCATCTTCATCCTCCTTCGTGATTACATATTTCCGGAACCGGACGATCTTCGGTTCCTCATCCTTTTTCTTTTCAAGAATGTGCTGAGCAACGGCAAGCGACATGACACCGGCGTTTTCAGCCTCTTCAATGTCATGTGCAACACTGGAAAACCGTGTGATCTGCTTTCCGGCGGGTGCGCCCGGATCTTCGGCAGAAATTCCTGCTGCAGCGCATGCAGCCTTGTGGTCTGCCATGACACTGATCTTCATAAGTTCAAGCGTCTCATCCGGACTCAGCGGATCTCCAACAGCCTTTTTCAGCTCGTTTTTCGCATATCTGACAAGCCCGTTCTTGATTTCCATCTGTCTTGCCAGTTCGGCGCGGTTCTCTTCCGAATCGTCGTACAGGCTGACACTCGGTATTCTGTCGGCAGTTCCGGCAAAAGAACCGAGCTTGTAGCAGTTTTCCTTGGTGTCGTAGTCGGCATAGAAACAATAGGCGGTTTCAGGCTTTTCAGGGTCAATTCTAAGGAAGAAATATTGCTTGCCGCCTTCCCATTTCGCAGTCCACGGTGCCCAGTAGCGTTCGCCGCTTCTGGTGTCTCTGAGAGCGTTTCTGCTGACGCGCACCGGATTGCCGCTTGATGCACACAGAATCGCAAGATCCCTTGTTTCAGGTGCACGCATAACAGGCGAATCCTTCTGCCAGATCCCGACCGGCGAGAGCCCTGCCTGTTTCCCCGACTCAAAAACCCTGTGATTGTAAATATCAATAAATTCTCTGACCGTGTTTTCCCATTCATCGAACTGCAGAACCGGCAGTTCTACCTTATTCTTCGTCGATTGCGCGACCTCATTCTTCGTTTGTTGCGCCGAATAATATTCGGCATTTGCATCCTTCGCCTTTGTTATACTGTCGGCGGTGTTTTTCTGTCTCATCAGTTTAGCCGCCTTCAGCTCCAGCTCTTTCGTCTTGTCCGGCCTCTGCTTTCCGTCCGATCCGACGTATCCCGGCATGAACTTGTCGAAATACTGCCGGAAAATACCGAACACCCTCTCGATCGGCTTCGTCTGAGAGTTATACGGAATCGCGTATTTCACTTCGATACCGAGGATATTGACTATCGTCGGAGTGTAATTCTCAATAAGATCGGATGTGCGGGTCGGACGGCCTCCGCCGATGTCTTTTCTGCGGTAGTCCTTGCCGTTGTCGAAAAGCAGTTTCTGCGGAATGCCGTAATTCTCGAACGATCGCTTCAAAACGATGATGATGTGATCTCCGTTCGGCTCATCAAGAAAGAGGTCATAACCGACGATCATTCTTGATTTGTAGTCGCACATTGCGCTAATCCACGGACGAACCAGTCTGCCGTCCTTCGTCTGCACGAAGAAATCGAATTTCGCGTGGTCTGCTACGAATATCTGACCGCACTGTATTGAGTCACGGTTAACATCAATATAAAGACTGTGGTAACGCTTATGATGGTCTTTACCTTCGCGCATATACTCGACCACTGCCTGCGGCTCACGGTTCAGCCGTCTCCTGAAAGCGTCACGGCTCGGGAAATCGCCGTCAGGCTCAATTTCTCCCGTCTTGATTGCGTAACCGCGGACAATTTCCCGGCACGCCGAGAGCGATGTTTTGTTCCCAAGTGCAGCATAAACCTGCATGAACTTGCGCCACCACTCATCCGGTATCGTTGACGTTCCCGCCGATTTGCCGTATTTGCCCGCAACCGCAGCAGCACCGCCGTCCCGGAATTTTTGCAGAATCCTGTAAACAGTACGCTTATTCAGTGAATCCCCGTGCTCAGAGTTCCACTGAATCAACGCGCTGTCGATCTCTGCCCCCTTCAGCCCTTTGAAAAATTCAACCATCTCCAGATTCCTCTCCAGAATCTCCCTGTTCTTCGCATTCAGACTTACGACCTCTTGCATCGTCTGTTGCCGCTGCATGTCATGCGCGGCTTCTTCAGAGCTTTGTTCATTGCGCGTCAACCTTTGAGCTTCGTTTGTTGTGCCGGATTGAATCCGGCTATCAGTCAGCCCCTCGCCACACTGGAGAGGGGTTTGGGGTGAGGTCGCCTTTCTCGGCTCTCCTGTTGCAGGGGAGCTGCCGCTTGCGGCTGAGGGGTCAGGTTTTCCCGTCACGTCGTTCCGTGTCTCCCAGTATTTTATTTGTGCCCTCTCCGGCAGACTTGCCAGATCGATCTGATACGACACACCGCCTCTGCCCACATTGCTTGACACAGTCTGCACCGTGTATTTGTTTAGCGCACACTGCCTTCGTATTGTCCGCTCTGACACTTGCAGTAAGTCAGCGGCAGTGTTGACCGTGATCCAGAGTTCAGACATCACTTATTTCCGTTAATCATCGGCACGTTTTGGTCGTTCCACCAGCTTTCGCACCACTCCGGCGCACCCTCAAATCTTGTGTATCCGCAGTCGCGCTCGACATCCTTGTCGATATCTCTCACAACCATCCACACCATCATCATCGTCATCGCTGCAAGCGCGATAAAGCTCAAAACATCTTTCCATGTTGTGTTTTTCAAGCGATTTCCTCCATTTTCCGTTTATTGCGCGGCGATTTGATCGGCGCATATAATGTTTTGTTTCCACCACTCCGCGAAAGGCCCCGTCTTGAACACTCCGCGTTCGATCGATCTTTTGATTGCCGAGCTCTCGACTCCTAGCTCATCCGCTATCTCTTTTTGCGTTCTCTGATTGCGGATTAAATAGGCCTTGAACAAAACCTCTCTCTCTTTCACCGCTTTCGGTTTCTTTACTTTTTTCATCATTCCTCCTAAAATAACACTAACGGCAATATTTTGCCGTCAAAACATTGCTCTTTTAATCCAGATTGACTTAAAAGGCAAGTAAAAAATTTCATTTTGGGGTAAAAAATGAATAACCGCTTAAAATCGTTAAGAAAAAAATTAGGCTTAACACAGACAGAGTTTGCTGAAAAGCTCGGAATCTCTCAGACTTTTCTTTCTTCGATCGAATTGGGCATCAGGGGATTCCCTACAGAGATATTTTTACGACTAATTGAGTTAAATGTAAATATTGAGTGGCTTTTTACCGGTCAAGGTGAAATGTTTAAACCTCTTCCTGATGAAAAACCTCTTGTTAATATTTCGGATCCTTCTGGTACTCTTTCTTTGGCTGTAAAGTTATTGTCTGAATTACCTGAAGAACAGCAGAAAGATTGTCTTCACTTTATTCAGGATAAAAAACTTCTCCTTGATTTGTTGCATCGCGTTGAAAAACTTGAAAACGGCTGAAATCCGGCTCTTTTTTGAAAACTCAAAAATATAGCCGGACAATAGCCGGACAATCGCTTTTTTTTACTAAGGACACTAAGGACACTAAGGATAGTTTTTTTTACGGTCTTAAATTGTCTTTAAAAGGCGGTTTTTACTGGTTTTTTGAAGGACTAAGGACAGGTTTTTAACAGTGTCCTTAGTATTGTCCTTAGTCTTTTTGAAAATTCGCTTCTTTTCGGTTTTTTACTATAGATAAATTTTTTAGTGATTCTGAAGTGTTAGGCTTCGACACCGCCCGGACAGCGGACTTTTTGCGCTTTCTGATCTCCCGATCAAAGCGAAGAAAAAGGCATATAAAAGGCAGTTTTGTGACAAATTACGCGCACCGCACACAGCCCCTTGAAAACACACCCAACTCCCGAACATCACTCCGAAAACTCCGCACATCCGCACCACCTCATTTGTGACAAACCTCTCACTCAATTATACGAACGAGTCTTTGTTTTCGCATCTTGTTGTAACATCAAATTCCGTCACTTTTCCGTTGGCATCGTATATAGCTTTGTTTTTCAGGTAACCGTTCATAACCGAGATATATCCGACTACCGGCATCGGATCAAGTGAGATTTCAACAAACTCTTCCTTGCCACTTCTCTTAAAGCACCAGGCTGTTGAAAGATCTCCGTCAAACAGCTTCCTTGCATCGTATCCTTTGAGTGATGATGAAACTTTGACCTGTGTATTTGAGCCGAACATATTATTGAAACCTTTGCGGTTTTTCTTGAAATAATCAAACATTTCGGAATTTGTAATGTCATATTCAATTAAAAGCGACGGATTCTTGCCGAAATCAAAGTTTTTGCCTGAATATTTGTAGATTTTGTCTTTTTCATTGAAAACTGCAGGTGAAATTTTAACAATTTTCCCGCCGATAGCATCAACTTCCTGAGCATCTATTACAATTTCCATTTCGTCTGCTTTTCCCATTCCGAAATACTGTGCAGGAGAAAAGTCATACTGCAAAATCCGGCCCCCCAACACAGGAATCGGATCGCTACTATAAAGACTATGATAAGCATAAGCATTAACCTTGTATTTGACCGTAACTTTTGTTTCACGGTTTTGTGCAAACTGTATTTTAGTTACATACCAACTTTTTATAAAATTTTCGGTTAGGTATTCAGGTATGATCGGGTGACATGATTTCTCGTTCGGATTACAGTTATAGAATTTTTCCATAATATGGTCAGGATATGCCTCGGTACCATTTACCGAAATCGAAAAAGCTGTTATGTCAGTACGCAGCGGATCCTGCCTGTCATCGAAAAGACTGACTTCAAAATCTATGGGAAAAGCAAAATCAATGATTTCGTTTTTTCCTTTGTTGAAATAGGTGTAATTGACTTCAATATCAGCAGAAACGCCGTTTATTTTTATAAAAAGACTCTCTTTTTTGATTTCAATATTCGCTTTTTCCAATGCAACCAGATTGCCCGTCGATTTTAGAGAAGACAAAATGTCAATCGGCTCGGCATTGCCGAAAACGCAGAAAGAAAAAAGAAAAATTATTGAAAATATTATGTTTTTCATCCTTACCTCCTCCTAATACCAATACGGATCAACATTCGTTTGCGGGAATCCAGATTGCTGCCACTTTTCATAAGTCGTTGAATCGTAGCCGTATTCGGCATTTTTTGGAACAAACGGATTCCTGTAAATCATGGGTTTACCCGTGCCATCGTTACCATTAAAGAAAAAACGGATCTTTATTTACATAGTACGGATTACGGTAAATCATTATTGCGCCATTTGCCTTTCCTTTTTCTTCAACCACTCATCTTTAATTTCGACACCGTTTTCGGCGCAGATTTCTTTCAAAGTCCGCCCGTCCTCAAATTTAAAATCAAGGTCAACACCGTATGAAACCAAAAATTCAACCAATTCCTGATTTTTGCATCGGCATAATTCAATTACTGTCGGAGAAAACTGCTCTGCTTTTGCTCCGGCTTTAAACATCGGCGGAACAATCTCCATAATCTGTTTATTGTATTCCGCTGGTTCCATTTCCGACGGGATACAATCTTTTGGAACGATTCCCAGACTTGGATAAACTCTGAAAGCGTTTGCCCCTTCTGCATACAAATCAGCTTTTGCACCGTTTTCAAGAAGGATTTTTGCGATATCATAGTGCATGTTGAACAACGCTTCATGAAGAGCAGTTATACCGTATTCGCTCTGAAAATTTGGATCTGCATTCTTTCCGAGAAGATAAACTACCACTTCTTTTTTAGCAGTTGATACCGCTTCCATTAAAGGTGTAACTCCTTTTTTGTTTTCATCGAAGAACTTATAATTTTTCAATGTTTTGATGTAATTACCGAAAGTTTTATCTATGAAGAATCTGTTTTCGGCTATATCTTTTATATTTTGGACAGGCATCTTTATGAGTTGATTGGTTTTTTCTATAACAACTGATTTTATCATTTCAGAAAAAAGGATCGAAATTGAACTTCTGAAAACAGAACGGTTTTTATCCGTAAGTCTGCCATCCTTGCACCCTAACATCGAAAGAGAAGTATTTTTGCGAATTTTTTTTGAAATTTGATCATCAGAATTTTGCATAAACTTGCACAAACCGTCTGGGTCGGAAACATCGTCTTCCGATAAGAAAAAATCTCTTATTGCTATTCCGACAGTACTTGCAGAAATATTGGCTTTTTCAATCAGATATTTAACTGCTTCAAGGTGTCCTTCTCCTGCTGCGGCATTAATTGCATTGGTATATACTGTGCCAAATTTTTCTACATTTAAAATACCGCTGTGATTTGCGTCGGCACCTTTTTTCAGCAAAATATCCAGAATTTCGACATTTCCTTTATATGCAGCCCACATCGCAGGAGTCGCGCCAGTTTCATCGGTCAAGTTCACATCTGCCCCTTTTTCTATTACTAAGACTTTTGCCTTTTCAGTTTCATCGTTTTTAATGTATTCAATAAGAGTTTTTTCATGCTGAACGCTTTTTAATAAAGGCAGGAAAGGAGTCAAAACCAAAAGCAAAGAAATCAGAATAAGAACTGTTACCACGTATTTTTTTACAGAGAACGATTTTTCTCTGACAAGAATTCCGACAAGTCCGCAAAAAGTAAATAAAACCAGCAGAGATACGGTTTTGAAGTTAAATTTCTCTTTAAAAACCAAAACATTTGCAAGGTGGCCTGTCGCAAGGAAACAGAAAAAGAGAAGGTATTTTTTTATACCATTAACAGCCAAATTCTTTCCAATCAAAAAGAAACTGGTAAAAAGATAAATGCCAGACATGTAAAAAAATATTCTGGAGAAAGAATTTTTACATATACCAAAGTGCCTAAAAGTATCAGTGCTACAAATTCGGCAAGGAAAACTATCAAAGTATTGAGTAAAACACCTTTTATAAGCTTCAACACAGCAACACCTCCTAATACCAGTATGGATCTACATTAGTTTGGATAAAACCTCCACCTTGTTGCAAATTTGAATACGGATAGACGTTTGTTTGTGGGAAACCTGATTGCTGAAATTTTTCATAAGTTGTAGAATCATAACCGTATTCTGCACCAGGTGCGAAATAATTCCTGACAAATCCATTTGTTCCGTCGGCGTTTTGCTTTTTCCAAAAGAGTTCTTTTAACGGATCTTTTTCCCTGTAATAAGGATTGAAAATAAAGACCTTCCTCCCATCGTCGTCATATTTTATGACAGATCCTTCTTCCATCATTTTCAACACCTAAGATACTCGCAGCGTAAACCAGTGTTTCAACTCAAGTTTGCCGTTACTTTTAAGCTCATAAACCACAAACGATTCTCTTGCACATAAGTCGCCACAGTACCAAAATTCATAAACAAAAACCAAGTTCGTTTCAGGATCCAAAACCGGTTTTGAAAAAGTTATATCTGGTTGTGACAGCGACGGCTTAGGACAATTTTCGCTTTTAATATGCTGTACGTTAACTTGCTCCCAACACTCGGCATCACTTGTAAAACCTTCGTTTTCGCAGGAAAAATTTTCTATTCCCTTTATAATCATAGGTTCTCTGTTTTCTTGAAAAAAATGTTTAGTAACTTCAGCTGTTTTGCCTCCATTTTTGGCTATTTCGGGTATTGACCCTATACGCCATTCAATAGAGGATAAGATGGAGAATCTTGATCTTTTTCCAGCAACAGAAGAGTTATTCGTCTGCTCCCCTTCAATTTTTTTTACCTCTTCGGGAAAAGATTTCGTCATGGTTTTTATTCTTGTACACGAACCGTCTTTGCTGCGCTGTTGCAGGATTATTTTCATCAGCAGTTTTTGCGCCTCATCTTCTTCATCCTTTGTTTCTCTGATATCTGCCCTCTTTTTATCTGAAGAATTCACATTTTCGGTAGTAACAATTCTCTTAACTTTTTCGAAATCATTGTTTTTGACAGCTTTGATCAGATTTTCTCCGCTTTTTGAGGTGCAGGAAGCTAATAAAAACGCCAAGGACACAAGTATTAATTTTATCATCTTGTCCTCCTAATACCAATACGGATCAACATTCGTCTGGATAAAACCATTACTTTGTTGCAAATTTGAATACGGATCTACATTTGTTTGCGGGAATCCTGACTGCTGCCACTTTTCATAAGTAGTTAAATCATAGCCATATTCTGCACCGGGGACAAATTTTCTCACCAATATCCGAAGTCTCCTCTTCTTCCACAGGCATAGACATCTTTCCAGTCAACTCTTCTAAGCCATTTTCCGCGAAGAACAATATTACCAGACTTGTCAATGTATAAAATATTTCCGCTTTGTTCGACACGTGCCAAACCGTCAACGAAACCGCATGTTCTGCCGTAAACAGAAATTTTCGAAGGGTTGTCTTTTTCTTCTTCGACAGGATCTTTACCAACAGGTGCTTCTACAGAAATCGCGCCATTTTCATCCAAAACAACTTTTTTCCCCGCCTTTTGAACAATTATTTTGCCGTCACGGACTCCAAGAATCATATTGATATCGGAAACAACGGTCTCTGTTTTGAGATCATCGCTTATTATTTTTAGTGTATCTCCTTCCAATGCAACAATTTTCCCGCTGTCAAGCACTCGGATATCATAATATTCCGGTTTTATTTCCAGAATATACTCGCCGATTTTATTCATCAGTCCCTTTTTAGAACCTTCTCTGACTAACAAATATCCGTGTTTTAAAATAATGACACTGTCAAAGTTTGCCGGAGCAACAATATTTCCGTTTGTGTTTACCGCACCGAATTTTCTGTTCTTTTCGAACACAAGCAAGGAGTTCTCGAATTTCGGATAAACCCTGTCAGCATCGCTTTCGCGCAATATCACTTTATCGTTATTCACAAGCGGAGGCAAAACAAAAGCTCTCAAAGACAAGACATTTTCACCGACAGGAAACGGTGAAATAGAGCTTTTTGAAACATAAATCGTTTTCCACTTTTTATTTATGAGATGGTTTTCATCACCATTTTTCACGACGGCGACTCCAAATCGGAAAGGTTCACCTGAATCAAAAACAAAACCTGTCGGCGAGACTCCGTTTTTATCGATAAATCCTGCTTCCCCATTTTTGGAAACAACCGCGTATTCTTCTGAAAAATCGGAAGCTTCATCAAATTCAAAAGGTATTTTCATCTCGCCGGATCTGGAAATATAGCCCCATTTTCCCTCTTTTTTGACGGGGGCAAAGCCTTCGGAAAAGTTTCCTGCATCTTCATACTCAAAAGGGATGACGACTTTTCCGCTTCTGTCAATAAATCCACACTTACTGTCTTTCGATTTAACAGACGAAAGATCTTCTTTAAACTCTTTTATACGCAGATATTCACCCGGCAAAATCTTTCCCTTATCCGTGACTATCACCGAATACCCGTTTTTCATAGCCCGCATCAAACCTTCCTGCATAGTGAAAACTTTGTCGAATACCGGTGGAAGAGCCTCGCTGAAATCATCAAATAAAAGGGATTCTTTTCCATTGTCATGGCTAAGGACATACATCACTTTTTTGTTTGCCCTAGATGCTTCATCCATGTAAACGCATAAAAGAGCCAAAAGTGATAAAGTTATTAAAATTATTAGGTTTCTCATTTTAGTCCTCTAATACCAATACGGGTCAACATTCGGCTGGGCAAATCCTTTTTGTTGCCACTTTTCATAAGTGCTGAAGTCGTAGCCATACTCAGCACCAGGAGCAAAAGGATTTCTGACAAAACCTTTTGTGCCGTCTGCATTTTTGGTTTTCCAGAAGATCTGTTTCATAGGATCTTTCCCTCTGTAATAGGGATTGAAAAAGAAAACTTTCCTGCCGTTATCGTCGTATTTTATGACAGGTCCAACTTCTTCCATCATTTCGAGGAAACTTTTCTTGTCACGCATTTCCAAGATCTTCTTAATGAACTGATTGGCAAAATATGACTGGTTTTTATTCTCAGAAGAATCAGGATTTACTGGATATTCTTCTTTTTTACTCTTTTCTAATTCTTCTTTTATCTTTTTAGCATTTTTTTGGTTTTTCTTTTCGACTTCAAGATCAGGATCATCATTGTTAATCATTCCTTTTCCTTCGTCCTTGGGATGTCCAAATTCATGTCCGAGAGCCCCCTCTATAAGAATTCCTGTTTCATAAGAAGTATCAGTTTCACCAGATTTTGCCAATTCAGTATCGACATAAATTACAAAAACTCCTTGTATTGGCTCTATTTCCTTAGAACTCAAATAATCAGCCAGTTCTGACGTTTGCATTGTTTCACTGTTCAAATAATCAGCAAATGCGGCTCCAAAATCTGCCTTGTCCTTATCACTAAAATCTTTGACAATGATAACAATATCAAAGTCTACCCAGCTTTCAGATTCTCCATCTTCGCTCATATTTATGATTAAATTCTTTACCTCAGAATATATATCGGAAAATGTTTCGGAATAGGCCAAACCGTTTTGAATAGCATCAGTTATCCAAGCAGAATCCCAATAAATCTCCAACCCACTCGGATCACTCGCTTCGATAACCATTCCGGCGACATAAGCGAAGCCGTTGCCAAGGTTGTTGGTATCGCCCCAGATTCCGATGGGGTCTTGATTGATGAAGCGGTGCATATCGATGTGATAGTAACGGTTGCGCATCCAGTAGAGATTGGTTTCGGGCTCGTAGAGTGAGCCGCCCCAGAGAAAATTGTGCAGGTTCGTTGCATAACAGGTCTGGTTGTTGCAGTTTTTCGGCGCGAACTGTGAATCAAGGATCTCAAAATCGCCGTAAACACGGTATCTGTAACGCTCTAAAACATTGCCGTTTGTGTCTGTTAAAGCGGTTACATTACCGCGTTCGTCGGTGAGGAAATAATAAAGTGTTGAGATGTTGTTTGAGGTGACTTCGATTGCAATGTACCTGTCTGTGCCGGAATCGATGATGCTTGTGTAATCGTCCGAATTTGTTGATATTTCAACTATATCCCAATCGTCGTAGGTATATCTTTCCGTCGTGTTTCCGACGGTTTTGGTTATGCGGCGGTTAAACGCGTCGTAAGTATAAGTTGCAATTGTTTGATTACTGCCGTCCTTGACTTCGATGAGGCGGTTCAGGTTGTCGTAGATATAGGTTTTATCGTCAGTTGTGCCGCTTCTGTCCTTTCATATTCAACTGCGGTGTTTCCGCCGATTTTTTTGTTTCTTAGTCTGTTGAGTTTGTCAACGCCCCATGCGTAAGTTACGCCGTTTTCGGTGCTCTGCTCTATGTTGTGGACGCCGTCTTGAAAGAATGAGTCGGTTCTTGCAGCCGTGTTGTTCGCAAAGTCGTATTTGACTTCTTTCAGGCGGTAGTAGGAATCGTAGCTGTACTTGTCGGAAGTGTTCCTGATGCCGTCAGCTTTCTCGACAAGGTGCCAGCCGCGTGAATAGTTGTAGCTCATGTCATAAACATCGGCGTTTGCATTGCT
>CAJOMF010000052.1 GCA_905235605.1 uncultured bacterium | reverse complement strand
AAAGCCGAGGCCGCCGACAAGCTGGCTGCAGAGGTCGCTGATGATGTCGCCGAAAAGGTTTTCTGCTACAAGGACTTCATACTTTTCGGGGCATTTTACAAGCCACATTCCGATTGCGTCAACATTGTCGAACCAAGCGGTGATCTCAGGATATTCAGCTGCGATCTTCTCGAAAACTTCGACCATAAGTCCGCCGGTCTTTCTGAGAACATTCGGTTTTTCGACAAGTGTAACTTTCTTCTTTCCGAATTTTCTTGCGTGCTCGAATGCTGCACGGATGATCCTCTCAGCGCCTTTTCTCGTGATGATTCTTGTCGAAATAGCAAGATCTTCTCCCGGAGTATCCATGAAGAACTTCATCTTCGGCGAATCCTTTGCCAGAGCCGCTTTGAGCTCGTCGCTTACGGGGCCGTATTCAACACCGGCATAGCTGCCTTCAGTGTTCTCTCTGAAAACAGTGATGTTGATGTCTTCCTTGCCGTTGAGGTTGAGCGGGTTGCCGGGGATAGCGATGTTCGGTCTTTCGTTGCAGTAAAGGTCGAATTCCTGGCGGAGTCTGACTATCGGTGAGAAATAGGTGAGACCTTTGTCTCTGAGTTCCGGAACGAGCTCGTTTTTAGCCTCTTTCTGCGGTTTTGAAGTGATCGCGCCGAAAAGAGCAGCATCGGTAGTCTTCATCATATCGGTCGTTCTTTTGGGAAGCGGATCGCCCTCTTTGCACCAGAATTCCCAGCCGATGTCGCCGTGAATGTATTCAGCATCAAGTTTGAGACCGTCGAAAACGATCTTTGCAGCTTCCATAACCTCTTTGCCGACGCCGTCACCGGGCAGCCATGCGATACGATACTTTGCCATGATTTTCTCCTTTGAAAAAAATTATTAAAAATCCAAACCTGAATGAACTTCAAAAGCGAGTGATTTTACATTCTGATTTTTTTTGGTCAAACAAAATTGACCTAAAAATATGACGATTTTTAAGACAAAAAACGCCTATTCGTCTTCGTCGCTGCCGGAGAACTCTTCGACGCTCTGACCGAGAAGAAGCGCGTTCTGATAGTGGATGAGCGGATCGATGATCATGTCGAGCGAACCTTCCATGATCTCGTTGATGCGGTAAAGCGTAAGTTTTATGCGGTGGTCGGTAACGCGACCCTGCGGAAAGTTATAAGTCCTGATCTTTTCAGATCTGTCTCCGCTTCCGACAAGGCTCCTGCGCTGCGAGCTGACCTCCTGGTCGCGTTTTTCGCGCTCGAGTTTGAGAAGTTTCGCTTCCAAAACTTTCATCGCTCTCGCACGGTTCTGGATCTGGCTGCGCTCATCCTGCATAGCAACGACGATTCCGGTCGGGATATGGGTGATTCTGACCGCGCTGTCTGTCTTGTTGACGTGCTGGCCGCCTGCGCCGCTTGAACGGTAGACATCGATTTTGAGGTCTTTTTCGTCGATCTGGACTTCGTCGATTTCGTCAGCCTGAGGAAGGATCGCGACCGTAATTGCCGAAGTGTGGACTCTGCCCTGCGATTCGGTGACGGGAACACGCTGGACGCGGTGGACGCCGCCTTCATATTTGAGCCTGCCGTAGACGTCTTCACCCGAAATTTCGGAAATGACTTCCTTGATTCCCGCGCCTTCTGCCGTGCTGATGGACATGATCTCGACTTTCCACTTGTTGAGTTCTGCGTAACGGCAGTACATTCTGTAGATTTCTTCTGCGAAAAGAGCCGCTTCGTCGCCGCCGGTCCCGGCACGGATTTCAAGGATCGCGCTTTTTTCGTCAAGCGGATCTCTCGGAAGAAGCAGAACATTGAGTTCGTCGGTGATCGCGTTGTATTTTTCCTCAAGTTCGGGAAGTTCCGCCTTTATCATGTCAATAAGTTCCGGATCTTTTTCGATTGAAAGCATCTCTTTCTGATCAGCTATCTCGCGCTCGAGCTTGTCCCATTCTAGATAGTTGTCGACGATTTTTTTCAGGCGCTTGTATTCACGCATGAGTTTCGTGTACTTTTTAACGTCGCCGACAGTTTCGGGCTTTGCGATCTCCTTTTCAATGTTCAGAAAACTTTTGTGAATCTCGGCAAGTTTGTCTTTGATTTCAAGCATCGGTCCCTCTTGATAAAAAAATCCCGCCAATCTCACAAAAAAGGAAATTGACGGGCTTTAAAACTGAAAAAAGCTGAGCTATTTTTTGCCTGCGTAGGTGTCTCTTTTGTACTTCGCGTTGAATTTTTCGATCCTGCCTGCGGTGTCAACGATTTTTGTCTTACCGGTGTAGAACGGATGGCAGTTTGCGCAGATTTCTACGTTGTAGCCTTCTTTTTTGGTGGAACGGGTAACATATTCCGCTCCGCATGAACACTTGACTGTTATGAGCTCAAGCTTCGGATGGATTTTGTCTTTCATTTCTAACTCCTTAAAAATCATGGAACAAAAAAATCGCGGGTATGTTAATCATTTTACCCTAAAAATCAAGATTTTTTTTCGTTTTCAGCCAGGCTTTACTTATTGAACCATTTTTTGATTTTTGCGAGGTAATCTTTCAGCGTCGGGCGCTCCTTTATTTCTTTCTCAAACTCTTTGAGCTTCATTATCGCCTCTTTGTGTGCATCGGAAAGGTTTTTCGGCACTTCAAGTTTGAAAATCACATAAAGAACGCCTCTGCCGCGACCGTGGACATCAGGGAAACCTTTGTCTTTGAGCCGCATTTTCGTATTCGGCTGGGTTCCTGCCGGAAGAGTCATGTCGACCGGACCGTCCATCGTCGGAACTTCGATCTTGTCACCGAGTGCCGCCTGCGAATAAGTTATCGGGATCTCTACGAAAATATCGTTTCCTTCACGGACGAAAAGCTCATCTTCCCTGACTCTGACTTCGACGTAGACATCGCCTCTCGGCCCGCCGTAAAGCCCGGAGTTGCCCTCTCCGGCGACACGGATCTGCATACCGTCGGCAATACCGGCCGGAACTTTGACTTCGACTTTCTTTGTTTCTTTGAGGAAACCCGTTCCGCGGCAGTGAGTGCACGGTTTTTCTATGATCGTCCCCTCGCCGCGGCACGTAGGACATGTCTGAGAGATCGAGAAAAATCCGTTTCCGCTTCTGACCTGACCGCTTCCCTTGCATGTCGGGCACGCTTTTCTCGAACTTCCCGGCTCAGCACCGGTTCCGTTGCAGAACTGACAGGTCGAAGAGCGGTTGAACGAGACTTCCTTTGAAATGCCGGTGTAGGATTCTTTGAAACTGATAACTATTTTTGAAACTAAATCGGTTCCCTGCTGAGGCATATTCCTGCCGCGTCTTCTTCCTCCTCTGCCGCCGCCGAAAATATTGTCGAACATATCGCCCAGATTATCGAAAGCACCGCCGCCGAAACCTGCGTTTTTGAACATTTCCGACAAATCGACTCCGTCGGCACCGGCACCGAAGCCGCCTTTGAGCCCGTCTTCACCGTACTGATCGTAAATCTGACGTTTTTCGGGGTCGGAAAGAACTTCGTTGGCCTCGTTTACCCTTTTGAACTTTTCTTCGGCTTCCTTATCGCCCGGATTTCTGTCAGGGTGATACTTCATAGCCATTTTTTTGAATGCTTTCTTTATTTCTTCAGGTGATGCCGTTCTCGAAACACCGAGTATTTCGTAATAATCCTGCTTGCCAGCCATAACGTTAAAACTCCGTAGATCCCGTTATAAAAAGAGAGCCGGGCATAAGCCCGGCCTAAAAAAAGCACCTCGTTAATTATTTCTTTTCGGTAAAGTCGGCATCAACGACATCGTCACCGTCTTTGCCGGGATTGTACTCGCCGGGATTCGGCTCACCTGTTCCGCCGGCACCGCCCATTCCGCCGAAACCGTCCATCGGGTTGGCACCGTTTGCCGAAGCCGATTTGTAAACCGCTTCCGCAAGTTTGTAGGCAGCCTGGTTGAGCTCGTTGATAGCCGTTTCGATTCTGGTCGCATCATCGGTAGCCGAAGCATCGCGGAGATCCTGAAGTTTTGCTTCGATAGCAGCTTTGTCGTCTGCACTTACCTTGTCGCCGTATTCCTTGAGCGATTTCTCGGTCGTGTAGATCAGCTGTTCCGCGTTGTTCTTGGTCTCGATGAGTTTCTTTCTCTTCTCATCTTCCTCTTTATTCTTCTCGGCTTCGTTGACCATCCTTTCGATCTCTTCGTCGGAAAGTCCGCTTCCCGCCTTGATGACGATCTTGTTCTCTTTGTTGGTGCCAAGGTCTTTCGCGCTGACGTTGAGGATACCGTTGGCATCGATATCGAAACTTACTTCGATTTTCGGAACACCTCTCGGAGCCGGCGGAATATCCTTAAGTTCGAATTCGCCCAGAAGTTTGTTCTCGTTGGCTATAGTTCTTTCACCCTGGAAAACCCTGATCTGAACGCCCGGCTGATTGTCTACTGCAGTCGAGAAAGTCTCTGTTTTCTTGGTCGGGATCGTGGTGTTTCTCGGGATAAGTTTCGTGAAAACGCCGCCAAGAGTTTCGATACCGAGTGAAAGCGGGGTTACGTCGAGAAGAAGGATATCCTTTACATCACCTTTCAGAACGCCGCCCTGGATCGCAGCACCGATCGCAACGACTTCATCGGGGTTTACACCTTTGTGGAGCTCTTTCTGGAAGAACTCTTTTACAAGTCTCTGGACTATCGGCATACGTGTCATACCGCCGACCATGATGACTTCATCGATATCGCTTACAGTAAGTTTTGCATCTGCAAGAACCTTTCTGCACGGTTCAAGAGTTTTTCTTGCCAGATCTTCGACAAGGCTTTCAAGTTTCGCTCTCGACATCGTGATGTTGAGATGTTTCGGACCTGTTGCATCAGCCGTGATGAACGGAAGGTTGATGTTTGTTTCCATCGTCGATGAAAGCTCGTGTTTTGCCTTCTCTGCAGCTTCTTTAAGTCTCTGAAGCGCCATCGGGTCGCCCGAAAGGTCGATTCCCTGCTCTTTTTTGAATTCGCTTACGAGGAACTCGATTATCCTCTGGTCGAAGTCTTCACCGCCGAGGAACGTATCGCCGTTTGTCGAAAGGACTTCGAAAACGCCGTCGCCGAGTTCAAGGATCGAGATATCGAATGTACCGCCGCCGAGATCGTAGACCGCGATCTTCATATCCTTTCCTTTGTTGTCAACGCCGTAGGCAAGTGCTGCAGCCGTCGGCTCGTTTATGATACGGAGAACATTGAGTCCTGCGATCTTACCGGCATCTTTCGTTGCCTGTCTCTGCGAATCGTTGAAGTAAGCCGGGACCGTGATAACTGCATCCGTTACTTTTTCGCCGAGGTATTCTTCAGCGGTCTCTTTCATTTTGCTGAGGACCATAGCCGAGATCTGCTGCGGGCTGTACTCTTTGTCCTCGATCTTTACCCATGCGTCACCGTTTGCAGCTCTGATGATCTGGAACGGTACGACTGTTTTCATCTTCATGACTTCGCCGGCTTCATACTTTCTGCCGATAAGTCTTTTGATCGAATAAAGCGTTCTCTGCGGGTTCGTGATCGACTGTCTTTTTGCAAGCTGTCCGACCAGTCTCTCGCCTTTGTCAGTGAATGCTACGATACTCGGAGTGGTCCTTGAACCTTCCGAATTTGCGATGACCTTAGGCTCTCCGCCTTCCATGATACTTACGCAGCTGTTGGTCGTACCAAGGTCAATACCGATAACTTTTCCCATAGTTTCCTCCAGTTATAATGTTAACAATTACCGTTTTCTTCATTATTTTCAGCAGTTTCCGAAGTTTCTGCGACTTCTTCCGCATTCTGCTCTTCAACTTTATTTTCTTCTGCTTCAGCTGGTTCTTCAGCTTTCGGCTCTTCCGGTTTTGTTGCCGGGATACCGCTTGCAACGACGACCATTGCCGGACGGATCACTCTGTCGTGCAGTTTGTAGCACTTTACGTATTCCGCAACGATCTCGTTAGCCTCTTTTCCGTCGACATTTATCATGCTCATGGCCTGATGGATCGCCGGATCGAACTTCTCACCCACGCTGCTGATGCAGACAAGACCGTGTTTGTTGCAGATATTCTCAAACTTTGAAGCAAGATGCCTGATTCCTTGAATAAACGGATCGTTTTCCGCCTCTTCGCTCTTCGGAATGAACTCCATCGCCTTGTCAAAATCATCCTTTACCGTGATGAAATCCTTGAAGAAATCCTCGACGGCGAATTTTATCTTCGAGCGGAACTCGTTTTCGATCCTCGTCTTCTGGTTTCTGTTCTCTGCGACAAGCGATTTTACGCTTCCTTCAAGTTCAGCGATCTTTTCATCCTTGAGTTTGAGCTGCTCTTCAAGTTTTGCGGCCTTTTCCTCGAGTTCCTTGATCTCTTTGTGAGCTTTTCCGTCACCTTTTCCACCGAATTTATTGAAGAATCTTTTCTTTTTCGACTTTTCGTGTTCACCGAGTTCGTCGGCAAAAGCCTGAAGATCGTTTCCGGCTACATCCAGATTTTCATCTATCTCGATCGCACCGTCATTCTCTTTTTCAAGCTCTTCTCTATATTTTCTTTCTTCTTCAGTCATAACCCCTCCAAAAGGCAACTACCTGAAATCATTAAATTCTTGATCCAAATGAGCCTCAAAGCACGCTTTTATATAAAGACGGTTTCCGCAAAGTCAACGGTCAGAACTCAAAAAATTTTCAAGCGGCAAAAGCAGCTTTTGAAATTTCCGGCAGATCCCGGTTGGGAAAACTCATGAATTGGCATTTTTTTGAACTTTTTCTCCGAAAATCAAAAAGAAAACTTAAAAATTTACAATTTTTTAAAATTTATTCCCAAATTGATACCGAAAACTCTGTGCCGGCTGCCCTCTTGATAGCAGCGGAAAATACAGCAAACCGGGAGATGCTGATATATCCTGGTCTTTCAATGCCATACCTGACAATTATTGGCGTGTATGGGACATTGGACCGACTATGAGGATGTGCGTTACGCCAGTAAGGGAAAAAGCTACTTCGTCCTCTGCGTCCGCAACGCTGATCAGCGCACGCTTTTCCGCTTTCTTGCATTTAAAACGTGTTTGGATATAAAACTTACGCGTTTTCGTGCTGTAACAAATGAATTTTTGTGACTTTTTCAAGGAGACAAAAATGATCAAAATCGCTCCTTCGATCCTTTCAGCCGATTTCTTGAAACTTGCCGACGAAATAAAGTCTATCGAGACAAGCGGCGCGGACTTGGTTCACCTCGACATCATGGACGGTCACTTCGTTCCGAACATCACGTTCGGTCCGATGATAGTCAAGCAGATAAGACCTCTCGTGAAACTTCCTTTTGACGCGCATCTAATGATATCGAACCCGACGCAGTTCATTCCTCAGTTTGCAGACGCAGGATGCGAAATGATAACAGTTCACGCAGAGACTGAGCAGCATCTCCACCGCACCCTTCAATTCATCAAAAAGCTCGGGCTTAAAGCCGGAATTTCGGTAAATCCGCACACGCCGATCGATTTTCTTCCCTATGTCGGCGATTTGTGCGACCTGTTCCTCGTGATGAGCGTAAACCCCGGTTTCGGCGGTCAGGAATACATCAAAAGTGCTTCTGAAAAGATCAGAAAAGCGGCTGAGATCAGAGAAAAATGCGGTTTCAACTACGAAATTTCAGTCGACGGCGGCGTAAATGCAAAGACTCTGCCTGAGATCATCAAAGCGGGAGCCGATATCGCCGTCATGGGATCCTACTTCTTCGGCAAACCGGCTGCGGAAAGAAGCGAACTCGTAAGAAATGCGAAAAATCTGTAAAAACACGGAATGAACAAACAGCAAAATGAAAATCAAAAAAGAAGAAAAGCAGGATATTGAGTTCAAACAAAGCTGGCGCGATGAATACTTGAAGTGGATCTGCGCTTTTGCAAACACTAACGGCGGCACTTTGTATATCGGTGTTCAGGACGACGGCGAAGTATGCGGAGTCGAAGATGCCCACAAATTATCCGAAGATATTCCGAACAAAATTCTGCACACTATGGGTCTGATCTGCGGAGTGGATTTACTTACCCACGACGACAAAAAATATTTCCAGATAACCGTTGAAAAATCGCTGTTTCCTGTAAGTTATCACGGAAAATATTACAAACGAAGCGGCTCAACAACGCAGGAAGTGACCGGGTTCGAA
The DNA here is from genome assembly GCA_905235605.1 of uncultured bacterium. Classification (GTDB taxonomy): domain Bacteria; phylum UBP6; class UBA1177; order UBA1177; family UBA1177; genus UBA1177. The sequence goes on along the minus strand of CAJOMF010000052.1, from coordinate 9,458 downwards.
CTTGATAAAATGATTCTTTCCGTGCAGGGACGCACTTGGGACAGCGTTCCTGTTCCGCATGTTACTGCAGCAGATTTGGACGAAACGGCTTTTAAAATTTTCAAAATGAAAGCGTTGCAGAGACACCGTCTCAGCGAGGAAGATCTAGCTGTGAGCCGCGAAGATCTGCTCCATAATCTGCATTGCTACGAGGCTGACTATTTGACTCGTGCGGCACTTCTGGCCTTTCATCCCGACCCGGAAAAATGGTTTACCTGCGCTTATATAAAAATAGCTTATTTTGAAAACGAAGCCGACATTCTCTATCAGGACGAAGTTCACGGCTCGCTTTTGGAACAAGTTGAAAAGGCTATGGAAATCATTTATGTGAAATACATGAAAGCACTCATAAGTTACGAAGGAATCACGCGGCGTGAAACTTATTTCTTTCCGCCTGACGCATTCAGAGAGTTGCTTTTGAACGCACTTATTCACAAAGATTATATGCAGCCGACACCGATTCAGATTCAGGTTTTCCGCGACAAAATAAATATCTGGAATTTCGGAGCAATGCCATCCACTTTATCTGTATCAGACCTTTATAAACTGCACCGTTCAATACCACGAAACCCGAATCTTGCGAGTATATTTTTCAGATGCGGCTATGTGGAATCCTGGGGGCGCGGTTACAGCAAAATAACTAGAATCTGCAAGGAGTGGAACGCCAAAATTCCTACGCCCGAAGTAAATACCGGCGGTCTTGCAGTTGAATGTCTGGCAAGCGCCCCGTACATCAAACTTGCGAAAGAATTAAAAATTGACGGGTTCACCGATGTCGCTCAAGATGTCGTAACAAATGTCGTAACAAATGTCGCAACAAATGTCGCAACAAATTTAACGCCTCTCGAAAAGAATATATTAGATTTGATCAAGGGAAATAAGACCATCAGTGCTTCCGGAATTGCGACCCAACTTTCTATGAGCAGCAGACAAATTCAAAGAATTTTGACTAATTTAAAAGAAAAACACTTATTGGTGCATGTAGGTGCAACAAAAAACGGTTATTGGAAAATCCTCGACGGAGATTCCGATGAATAAACAAACGGCAATCCACAACACAACACAACACATTAACAAAGCATCGCACCGATTCATCCCTGTCAAGTATTTTCTTCAATATTTTTCGATATTATCAACTTTTTCAGAGGTGACAAAATGAAGAAATTTTTTCTAATTTTGGCTTTATGCGCGGTTTTCGTTTTTATCGGATGCGGCGGCACCGATGATGATTCGGATACCGACAGCACTGCTTCCGAAGATTACGGCAAAGATGATGAAAGCGTTATTCCTGAGTTCGAACATTGCGACGAAATCGGAACATACAGCTGCAGAACAGACCCTGCAGACGGCAAAGAAAAATCATATCTTTGCTGGCCGAGTCACTCCCACTACGGAATATATGAAGAATGTAAGGCCGGATGCAACGCATCAACAGGAAAATGCAACCCGTGGACAGACCCTGAATCCGGAATAACATGGTCTTTTCTAAAAAAGTACAAGAATGACAAATTGGCTGGTATGGATCCAAATTTGAATGACGATAAGGGTTGGGGTTGGTTGTTTGAGTGGGAGGAAGCTCGTTCTTACTGCAGTAAACTTAAAGAAGGCGGTTTTAACGATTGGCGGCTGCCCACAATCGATGAACTCAGAACACTTATCCAGAACTGCCCTGCCACAGAAACCGGCGGAAAATGCAAAGTCAGCGAAAAAGATGATTGTCTCGATAGTTATACTTATGATGAATGCTACTCACCTGCCGACTGCACATGCCGATTCGATTCGACAGGAAAATACAGCAGACTTGGTGATGGCAATATTTGGCTTTGGTCACATTCTGAATTACCTGGTCAAGCATGGATCGCAGGTTTCGGTTACGCCTCTGTGCTGTTAGATGGTAAGAGCGGGGGTACCACTAACTTTAAAACTATTCGTTGTGTCCGATAAACCATTGGTAAAAAAATAATGGGGATAAAAATGAAAAAAATATTACTGTTTTTTGCTCTTCCTTTTTTTATGATTTCGTGTTTTTCCGAAGCATTTTCAGGCGAAGAAGAAGATGCCCAGTGCGGAGACGGCACTTTTGTATGCAGGCAGGATGCCGATGGCAGAACCGATTCTTACCTCTGTCATTATGACGAGGATTTTGAACGTGAAAATCTCAATCTTTTTGAGAAATGCAAGGAAGGCTGTAACTCCTCTACGGGAAAATGCAGACCATGGAAAGATCCCGACACGAACATCACCTGGTCATCCGTTGCTGACAAACGGACTTATGAAGAAGCAATAGAATATTGCGAAAACCTCGAAGAAGGAGGATATTCTGACTGGACTCTTCCTACTATCAATGTGTGGAGAACTATTGTTAAAAACTGTCCTGAACTGGAACCTGACGGAGAATGTCCTGTACGGGATCCTGATTGTCTTGATTTTAACTGTAAGTTTTTTTACGACGGTCAAGGAAAATCCCATGACTGCAGATGTAAAACAAAAAACGAGGAAGATTATTACAGCAAACTTGGAGATTCAATCAATGAGTATTTGTGGTCTTCTTCTCCAGCATCAATGATAGATGAATCCTCAGCATGGCGCTTTTTCAACTATAAAAATAGCGTCTCTATATATCCTGCTCTACAAGATTCTAAACAGAATCTCCGTTGTGTGAGATAATCAAACAGGATTTTCTCAAAACCATGAAACTTGTTACAAAGCGGAACAAGTTGAAGTTTTCTCAACTTTCGTTTAGTTTGGAAGCTATCTTTCTTGCATTACAAAAGCGTTTGGATATAAAACTTGTGCGTTTTCATGTTGTCTAAAATAGGAGAGAAAAATGAGATGTCCCGACTATGCAACTGAAGAATTTGTCTCCCGCATAATCAGCGAGGATCTTGGACGCGGCGACGTTACGACAAATTTCGTCACTAATGAAGTGAGAAACGGCCGTGCCTTCATCAAGGCAAAAAGTGATCTGGTTCTGTGCGGAATCGATCTTGCCGCTTATGTGTTCAAATTCATTGACGAAGATCTTGAAATCGAACTTCTTGCCGAAGACGGTGAAAAACTCTGCGGAGGTGAAAAAATAATGAACATTTCGGGGAATGCCGCTTCAATTCTGAAAGGCGAGCGCACTGCACTCAACCTTCTGCAGAGACTGAGCGGGATAGCCTCTCTCACGGCTGAGTACGTCAAAGAGATCGACAAATATTCCGAGACGAAGATCGCCGACACGCGCAAAACCACGCCGGGACTCAGGACTCTCGAAAAATACGCGGTCAGAACGGGCGGCGGCAGCAATCACCGCTTCGGGCTTGACGACGGAGTCATGATAAAGGACAACCACATCGTTCTCGCAGGTTCGATCACGCAGGCAGTCGAAAACGTCAGAGGCAAAATTCATCACCTTCTTAAAATCGAAGTCGAAACGACGAACCTCGACGAAGTCAAAGAAGCACTTGCGGCAAAAGCAGACGTCATCATGCTGGACAACATGGACACCGAAATGATGGCGGAAGCGATAGAAATCATCGGAGACCGCGCAAAGATCGAAATTTCGGGCGGAGTCACGCTTGAAAAAATCAACGAACTTTCAAAACTCGGTGCCGATTTCATTTCAGTAGGCGCACTCACCCACTCTGCTGTCGCGAAGGACATCAACCTGACGCTCGAAATAATGTAGTTCTCAAAAAATTCGGACGGTTTTTACACCGGGACCTTTATATTTTCCAGAATAGAAGCAACAACACTCTCTTTTGAAGTGCCAGAAACAAATGCCGAATTGTCAAGGATCAGCCTGTGTGCAAGGACCGGGACCGCGTTTGACAGAATATCATCGGGAATTACGAAATCACGCCCGTCGAATGCGGCAGCCGCCTGAGCCGACTTCATCAGTGAAAGCGCACCTCTCGGACTTGCGCCGAGTTTCACGTTCGGCACACTTCTCGTTGCGTTGACGAGTGTGACCATGAAGTATTTAAGTTCGTCACTCACCTTGATTTCTTCGACAGCGCGGATCGCTTCACATGCCTTTTCAAAAGAGACCGCAGGCTTAAGTTCGTCAAGCGCAGTTACGAAACCGCGGCCGTTCAGAATCTCCATTTCGGCTTCGGCAGAAACGTATCCGAGCGAAAGTTTCATCGAAAAACGATCCATCTGCGATTCGGGAAGAGCGTAAGTTCCCTTCGATTCGATGTTGTTCTGCGTCGCGATGACGAAAAACGGCTTGTCAAGAACGAACTGCCCGGCATCGGTGCTCACCTGCCCTTCGCCCATTGCTTCAAGCATGGCAGACTGAGTCCGCGGAGAAGCGCGGTTGATCTCATCGGCAAGGATCATGTTTGCAAAAACAGGTCCTTTTTTGAACTCAAAAGCCGAAGTTTTCGGATTGAAAATCGAAACCCCGGTGATATCCGAAGGCATCAGATCGGGAGTGAACTGGATGCGGCTGAACTTCATGCCGAGCGACTTGGCAAGAGCCTTTGCGAGCGTGGTTTTGCCCGTTCCCGGAACGTCTTCAAGCAGCAGGTGACCGCCCGAAAAGAAAGCGCTGACCGTCTTCGTCAGGACGTTGTCATGCCCTTTAACCAACTTTGCGACATTATTTTTGACATCGTTTAAAATCTGCTGAAGTTCCCGAATCTCCATGATCGCCCTCCTTCCTTGCTCCGCCGCTATAATAACAGCACAAAATGGATTTTTCCAAAAAAAAGACTATAATTTCGTGCTTTTTTGGTTTTTTATGAGGTTTAAAAATGAAAAAATCGTTTATTGTTATTGCTCTGGTTGCAATATTTTTCTTTGTTTCGTGCGGCGGAAGCGGCAAATCCGAACCTGCGCCTGACGGTGACAGTGAAACTCCGGACGAAGATGCAGATGAAGATGAAGAACCGTATACCGATGAAGAAGGTGTGACTGATACCGATCTTACAGGCTCGGTTTTCTCGATGCCGAAGATAAATCCTTCCGGAAACATTCCTCTGAGTGCGGCTGTTCCGATGAAAACCGCAGGGATCGCAAAAGTTACGGTCGAAGTTGCAGACATTGACGGCAAATCGGCTCCTTTCAAACGCGGATACACTGTTTCTGAAGATGCCTCCGAAAATGTCGAAATTCCTGTTTTAGGTCTTTTTCCGGCTCACAAAAATAAAGTCACGGTCGCAGCTCTTGACGCATCTGGCAAAGCGGTCGATGAAAAAACTTTTGAGATAGCGACCAAGGCCCTTCCGAAAGACTTCCCGGCAATAGAGATGACCGGCACTATCGATTCCGGCTGGACAATGGTCAACTGGCTCAGAACTCCCCGTTCGAGAACAGAAATGAACGGCATCGCGCTTGATGAACAGGGTCGTGTCCGCTGGTACAGCGACCTGGTTTTTCCTGTATGTTTTCCGATAGTTATCAAAGACGACACTTTCTACTGCGGCGGTGGGGAAGATGAAACTCACGTCACAAAATACGATTTCATGGGTTACGTCCTTGAAGATGTTGATGTTGCTCCGCTCGGCTACAGAAAAGTCCACCATGAAGTTTTCATAAAGCCCGACGGCAACTATATCATCGGTGTTGACAAGACCGGAAGCGACTACATCGAAGACAGGATCATCGAAATCAACCCGGGCGATCCTTCAGATCCTAAACTGCGAAATGCATGGAACCTCAACGACATTCTGCCTGATGTAGCAGATCTCTTCATGGATATGCAGCCGACGAGCACCGAAATTCCGGGGCAGACAAACAATCCGCTCCACCACAATGCGGTTTTCTACGACGAATCCGACGACTCGATAATTATCGGTTCGCAGACTGCCGGTATCGCAAAACTCTACAAAAAAGGAAAATTGAAATGGTATCTTGCTCCTCATCTTTTCGGGCTTATCGATGATGCTGACGGTGACGGACTCAGCGATTCTTTTATGTCGAAATACGATCCCGATAATCAGCTGACCTGGGTCGGCGACTATTCTCAGGAAAAGGACGGAAAAGTTGCTGCAGGCGAAAAATATGTCAACGAAAGAGCTCCGATAAACGGGATTCCTTATGAAGTCTACTCCGAATTCGAGTTCAAATACTCTGAATTTTTCCTCACTCCGCTTGACAAAAACGGCAATGAAATCGACGATTTGTCGGTAAAACAGGGGTTGATGCCGCACGAAGACTTTTCGTGGCCTTTCCGCGCTCACAATCCGACGATACTCAAAAACGGAAACCTTATGCTTTTTGACAACGGTCTGGCAAGAAACTTCGAATTTCCGCCGATTTCAGAGAATCACTTCAGCCGCGTCGTCGAATACAAAATCACTCCCGATAAGGACGGTTACGGAGGAACGATCCAGCAGATCTGGGAATATGTTCTGGAAGACGACCCGATGTGGTATTCGATGAGCCTCATCGTAAGCGGCGCAAACGAACTTGAAAACGGCAACCGCCTCATCACTTCAGGCTCTCTGGGTTCATCGTTCATTCCTGCACTTTTCAGAGGAAAATACGGTGACGGTCCGGTAGGTGCTTTGATAATCGAAATCGATCCGAAAGACAATTCGGAGAAAAACAGAATAAAACTGGACAGATACATCGACGACAACTATCCGGTAAACGAATTTTCGGCTTTCCGCGCTTACCGTTTTGAAATTTCGGCAAAACTTAAAAACAAATGACAAAATTTTTGAAAACCGCAGCATTTTTTATCGTGATTTTTACTTTTTCAGCTCTTTCTGCTACTGAAGAAGAGGACATTTTCGCAACCCAGCTTTACAATCAGGCTCTGACTCTTTTAAACAGCACGAAACCTCAGTGCAGAGAGCTCAAACAGAAAAACAAGGCTCTAGTCAACGCTGTTTCCGAACTTTACAAAAAAGCTCTTCAGCACAAAAATGTCGCAACGAACGTCTTTTCGAACGCAGAATACCTGCTCAAATTCCTGCAGGAACGGATCGACGAAAGCTGCGGACTTGTTGAAATAGCAAACGAAGAGTCGGTCAAAATCATAATTGCGCAGGAGTTTGACCAGCTTTTATCAAAACGTAAACAGTCAACCAATTTGGAAGAGTTCATTGACAAAATTTTCGGCACGGAATACGGAAAGCTGCTCTACCTCGCGACTTCGGTTTCGTCGCTTGAAAAAATGTACACCAAATGGGCAGAAAAAATGGTCGCTGACAGAAACAACATCAGGAAAACCATATCGAACATCGGTGCGGCAAATACCGAGTTAAAAACAGAACTTACCGATTTTACTAAAATTTTCCAGCTTTACTACAAAAAATAGGACAAATCTGACAACAGGGATTGACTATGATCCATATTTTGATATAATACTGCGTTTTTTATGTTTTAACTTTTGGAGGTTTGTTATGAAAAAGTTTTTTGCAACAATGATTTTTGTATTCAGCGTATTTGCACTCGTTTCCTGCGGCGGCAGCGACGGCGGCTCAACTCACTGCGAAAACAGCAACGATGATAGCTGCAATTACAAGGCTTGTGCTAAAGAAGGCGGCAAAGTATGGTATGAATACAATGGCAAAAAGTACGAATGCAAAGGCAGCGGTGCAACTGCTGACTGTTCGGAAGCAGCTCAGACAATCGTTATGGATTGCATGGGACTCTAAAACGATCTTGATTCTAAATTCATAATTATCTCATTTGACATTTTTAAATGGACTAAAATTCCTTTTCAGCTAAAATACTACGTTTTTTGCGATTTTTACGTTGGAGATTTGTCATGAAAAAATTTTTGGAAACAATGCTCCTTGCGCTCAGCGTATTTCTTTTGGTTTCCTGCGGAGGTGATGAAGATGCTCACTGCGAGAACGTCGGTGAATGGATGTGTCCGGGTTCAGAAGTTATACTCTGCGTGAATGAAAGCAAAGGGACAGGATGGTTCGAGTATGAAGACCAAAAATACAAATGCGAAGGCAAAAACGAAGATATTGACTGCGACAAGGCTGTCGAGGAAGTTTACAAAGCCTGCGGCCAGACTAATTGCGAATACGGCACCGGCAGCGCGTGTGACTACAAAGTCTGCACAGATGAAAACGGCAGCAGATGGTATGAATACAATGGTAAAAAATACGAATGCGAAGGCACCTGGGACGACATCGACTGCGACCGGGCGACTGATGAACTTAACAACGACTGTGAAGGCTACTAAATATAATTCACAAGAATCTTCCGGCTTGTCTCGAGAATTACAACATATTGATTCTATTGAATATTTTCGAAGAAAACTTTCAAACGGGTACAATTTTTTTGACTTTTTGCCGTACTTCCGTATAATTCCCGCGTTTTTTTTGACCCTTGTTATTGGAGGATTTAGGGTATGCTTGATAAAGAAAAAAAATCAGCTGTTATCGCTCAGTTCGCAACAAAAGAAGGCGACACGGGTTCGCCTGAGGTTCAGGTTGCGATTCTCACCGCTAGAATCAACGAGCTCACTGAACATTTTAAAACACACCAGAAAGACAATCACTCAAGACTTGGTCTTCTCAAGATGGTTGGCAGAAGACAGAAACTTCTCAACTACATCAAGGGGAACAGTTTTGACAGATATACGGCACTTATTAAAGAACTCGGTTTGCGTAAGTAATCAATATTTTCCTTTCGCATATTTCCCGATTTTCAAAACACAATCTATTTTTTAAAGAGGCAAAATGAATCCGGTAAAAGAATCTATAGTTTTTAACGGCAAAGATTTATCAATAACTACAGGCCGTTATGCAAAACAGGCTGACGGCGCGATCTGGTGCAACTACGGCGGAACTGTCATTCTGGCAACAGTCGTTGCGGCAAAAGGAGATCCCGTCGCTGACAGCGATTTCTTCCCGCTTACGGTCGACTACACCGAAAAATTCTACGCTGCAGGAAGATTCCCCGGCGGATTCCTCAAAAGAGAATCACAGCCGAGCACTCAGGAGAAACTTACGTCACGTCTTATCGACAGACCGCTCAGACCTATGTTTGCAGACTGGTTCACCAACGAGACTCAGATACTGGTCAACCTTCTGAGCTTCGATCCCAACTGCGATCCGCGAGTTATGTCGATCACGGCTGCTTCGGCTGCCCTCATGATCTCCGACATTCCTTTCAACGGGCCGGTCGCAGGCTGCCGCGTTGTCAGAAAAGACGGCGAATTCATGATAAATCCGGCTGTCAGAGACGATGACGACTACGATATCGACATCACGGTCGCAGGAAACTACGACTCGATCGTTATGGTCGAAGGTGAATCGAAAGAAGTAAGCGAAGAAGATATGACCCGCGCGATCGAACTCGGTCATCAGGCGATCCAGCCTCTTCTTGAAATGCAGGATAAACTTGCTAAACAGATTAACCCGACCAAAAGAGCTGAAGTTGCAAGAGTAAAAGACGAAAATCTTGAGAAATTCGTCCACGAAAACTGCGAGGAAATCGTTAAGGAAGCTCTTTCGACG
>CAJOMF010000051.1 GCA_905235605.1 uncultured bacterium | reverse complement strand
GGCGCTCTGGATCGCAGAAAGCCAGATGATGAAAGAAACCGAAGAAATCGTGGAGCAGGATCTTGACTTTCTGCCGCTTTCGACGAGTGCGACGATCGTGGAAGGAAACGCTCTCAAAATGGACTGGCGATACCTGCACGAAGAACTGGAAATTCCGACAATAAAAGCTAAAAAAACGAATCTGATCTATCCGATGATGGTAAAAGAAAAGGATGTCGAATACGGCGAAATAAATCTTCTCACGGAAGAAATCGGAATTGGAAAACCGCAGCGGAAACAAGCGGAAAATCATTATGATTACATCATGGGAAATCCGCCGTTTGTGGGAAAAAAAGAGCAATTAAAGACACAGAAAGCCGAACTAGTTTCTTTATTCCCAAAAACAGTCAAAGGTGTTGGAAATCTTGACTATGTTTCAGGCTGGTATGTAAAGGCTATTGATCTTGTGAAAGGCACTCAAACTAAATGCGCCTTTGTTTCCACAAATTCTATTACTCAGGGAGAGCAGGTTCCTACATTATGGAAATATCTTTCAAAACATGGTCTTTCAATAGATTTTGCATGGAGAACTTTCCGGTGGGACAGCGAAAGCACGGAAAAGGCTCATGTGCATTGTGTTATAATCGGATTTTCACATAAGAATTCTGTACAAAAGCAGAAATTTATTTTGGATGAAAGCGGGAACAAAACCAAATCAGAACATATAAATGCTTATCTTATTGATGCTGTGGATGTTTTCATAGAGAACAGGATTAAGCCGTTGTGCAATGTTCCGAAAATCGTTTACGGAAGTATGCCGATTGATAACAATCATCTGATTCTTACGAAAGAAGAGGCGGATGCGGTGATTGCCGAAAATCCTGTGAATGCAAAATTCGTGAGAAAATATGTGGGCGGTATTGAACTGTTGCAAAATCGAGAGCGGTTCTGCCTGTGGCTTACAAATGCTTCCGTAAAAGAGCTGAAGCAGTCAAAAATCATCTCTCAGCGTGTGCAGGAAACGAAGGATTTCAGAAGCAAGTCGTCTCGTCCGCAGACCTTGAAGCTTGCCGACACTCCGTGGTTGTTCGGCGAAATCCGCCAGCCCGAAACACAAATGCTTGCCATTCCGAAAGTTTCTTCCGAGCGCAGAAGATATATTCCAATTGCATTCGTCTCGCCCGAAATCATCGTGAACGGAAGCACTCTCATTGTTCCCGATGCAACTCTGTATGAATTCGGCGTGCTTATGAGCAATGTGCATAACGCATGGATGCGTGTCGTTGCGGGGAGAATGGAAGTCGATTATCAGTATTCGGGAAATATCGTCTACAACAATTTTCCGTGGTGCAGTCCAACGGTGAAACAGAAAGCTGCTATCGAAAAGACAGCACAGGCAATTTTGAACGCTCGTGCAAATCACGCAAATGACTCTCTTGCCGATCTTTATGATGAAACTTTCATGCCATCTGATTTGCGTAAAGCCCATAAGGAAAACGACAGGGCGGTTATGGCTGCTTACGGCTTCAATCCGAAAATGAGTGAGTCGGAAATCGTTGCCGAGCTTTTTAAGCTGTATGAAAAACTGGCTGAAAAGAAATGAATCGGGAATAACATCAGACTCTCAACCAACGACTAAGCTCAGCAAACGGTCATTTTGAGTGGCGCAAAAAATCCTTACAGATTTACTCGAAAAATTTTAAAAACAATGTATAATCCACCGTTTTTTCTTTGAATTTTGATTGGAGAAACTAAATGAAAAAGATTTTTCTTATGTGCGCTCTCATTATGAGTGTTTTTGCAGTAAACGGCGCGGAGCTTTTTTACAGCGACGGAACAAGCCTTTCCATCGACAAAGCTGAAGGTTTTGCTGCAGTAAAGAGCGATGCGGCACGGACCGTTGCTCCGAAAAACGAACTTTATCGGCTGAATCTCGGAAAAAGAGTGATTTCCATCGTGAAGGGCGGAGGCGAACTTCCGGTTTATTTTCTCGGAGATATGCCGGTCGTTGCAGAAAAAACGCTTTTCTGGCGCGGTGAAAAATCTGTTGAATATATGGAAAAAAAGTATGGTCTGAAACTTGTCGAAATCATGCCGACTTATCCGCTTTATTCCTTTTCCGTGCAGGGTGACAGCGTCGAAGCCGCAGAAAAAATCGTGAAAAACGGCGACGGTTACGCATTCCCTGATCTTGTTCGTGAAACCACACTCAGGATGGTGCCCGAAAGCGCTCCGAAAGATCCTTATTTCGATGTGCAGTGGCATTTGCAGAACAGAGGAAAGGTCAAGGATTATTACGGCGACGAAGTGAATATACTTAAAAATGCCGATACGAAATTTATCCAGATGCTAGAATTTTTGAGCTCTAACAATATTGAAGTCGATACTGATACCAAAATCGCGATCATGGATACAGGGATCGTTCCTGATCACGAAGATTTGACGAACATTGAACCTGGCTATGATGCTTTGAATGACAAAGAAGGCGGTTATCCCGATACTTCGGTGCTTGAAGGCAATGAATATGCATGGTACTACGCTTCGAGTGTCGGTCACGGAACGACCTGCGCCGGTGTCAGTGCCGCTGCAGGCAACGAAAAGGGAATGAGCGGAATGTGCCCGTGGTGCCTGCTTTATCCTGTCAGGTACCTTGAAGGAACTACCGGAACTGCCATGTCCGGCGATACGATGCTCAAAGTTTACGAAAAATACGTGGCAGATCCGCATATCACTACGGTAAACTGCAGTTTCGGCCCTGATTCTTCTTACGGGACGATCCCTGCTTCTCCTGATGAAATCGAAGCACACCTGAACTTTATGCAGAACGGCAGGAACGGAAAGGGCGGTGTTATTGTCTACGCTTCGGGAAACGACGGAATCGATTCCTCTTACGAACAGCTTCTCGAATACGACTTTGTTTTTGAAAGAAACGGGGTCGAAGTTAAAAACAGAGTCGTCACTGTAAACGCTTCAGATGCGTGGGATACAAGAGTCGAGTATTCAAACTACGGATCTGCTTCAACTGTCACTGCTCCTTCACTTTCGGAAACTCCTATGGTAGGTATTGCCACGACCGCGATCCCGGGTTACGGCGACTATGAAAACGACTATACGCTTGTTTTTTCCGGAACTTCTGCCGCGGCGCCTGTCGTTTCCGGCTTTTTCGGCGCAGTATTCAGCATAAATCCAGATCTTACGCTTGAAGAGGCGATCGACATTTTGAAAAAAAGTGCCGATAAAATCTATCCTGAAACCGGTTTGTGGGATGGCAACGGTTTCAGCGTAAAATACGGCTACGGCAGAGTGAACCTTGAAAAAGCTGCCCGTCTTGCGGCAGGTTTCCAGATGTGCGACGGCGAAAAAGAAGAAGTCTGCGGGAATCACACCGACGATGACTGTGACGGCTATGTCGATGAAGGGTGCGCGGAAGAACTGACAGCCGGAAAACCCTGTGAAAAAGCGGAAGACTGTCTGACTGATTCTTTGAAAGCAAGTGATGTCGAATGCATAAAGGCGCGCCGCTACTGGGTTTTTGAAGGCGGTTACTGTGCAGTAAAAACCGGAGATACGCCGTGCCCTGACGGAACGAAACCTTTCGATGTCACCGAAGACAGGCAGAATTATATATGCGCTCTCGAGTGCAGCAGTGTCAAACCGTGCGAAAGGCAGGGTTATTACTGCTCGAACGATATGCTTGGTATTTGTCTGCCGAGCTGCAGGGAAAATTCGGACTGCAACACCGGTTCTGTCTGCAACAGCGAAAACAAATGTGAAAAAATTCCTTCGTCAATAGGCGGAAGCTGCTCGAACGATGAGGAATGCATCGGGGAATTTACAACCTGCAATTCATGGTCGAAAGGAGGTTACTGCACGCAGGAATGTTTCGACAACGATGACGGTCTATGCCCGGACAATGCTAAATGTGTTGCCGGAAACAGATGGGAGGCTACCCGCTGTCTCGCATCGTGCGCTTCAGACAAAGACTGCAGAACGGATGAGGGTTATGTCTGCCATCCTCAGATGGGTTCAAAAAGCGGCGTATGCTACAGAAAGTGCCGCAACACTTCAGATTGTGCAGATGAAGATGCAGTCTGCAATGAAGAAGGCTACTGTGCGCTGGAAAACTGGGAAGGCTGGCCTGAGGAAGAGCCTGAAGACGAGAGCGGCGAAAATCAGGATGAAGATGTTTCTGATAATGACGCTGTCAGTGCTGACGATGCCGGAGAAGAAGATCTGACTTATGATGACGACAGCAAACCTGAAAAGAATAAAAAGAGCGGCGGCTGCTCGGTCGTTGTAATGTAAAATGGTTGATCTCAAAGGAAAAAAAGCCCTGATAACAGGAGCTTCAAGCGGTTTCGGAGCCGATTTTGCCGATATTCTTGCCGAAAAGGGAATGGATCTCGTGATCACGGCGCGCCGAGAGGACAAACTCAACGTTCTCAAAGAAAAAATCGTTGAAAAATACGGCGTGAATGTCCGCATCATCGTTATGGATCTCTCAGGATTTGACGCAGCTGTCGAGCTTTACGAAAAAGTAAAGTACGAAAACATCGATATGCTCGTAAACAACGCCGGTTACGGAATGTACGAGTATTTCGTGCGGCAGGATGCGGCGGCACTCAACAAAATGGTGCAGCTCAACATCGTTTCCGCGGTGACCCTGGCAAATCTTTTCGTAAAGGATTTCTCGGCGAAAAATTCGGGTTGGATCCTCAACGTCGCATCGTTTGCAGCGTTCAATCCGACTCCTTTTTATGCGGTTTACGGTGCAACAAAGGCGTTTTTAATGAATTTTTCGGTCGCGATCCGCACAGAACTCAAAAAACAGGGAAAAAATGTCTGCGTTACGGCGCTCTGTCCCGGTTTTACCGCCACGGAATTTGTGGAAAGGGCAGGGCAGAAACGCTCGAAATTCCTAGAAATGAGTATCGGGAAAAGCTATCCGGCCGCAGTTGAAGCGATAGACGGTCTCCTCAAAAACAAACCTGTAGTCATGCCGCGTATTATGAACCGCTTTGCTGCGTTTTTCCTCCGTTTTCTTCCGAGAAGCGTTGCGGCTGAAGCTGCGTTTATGTCTATCAGGAATAAGTCGTAAACCGCGAGGGCGAGGTCTTAGAGCGCTTCGAATCGACAGTCGGACCTATACTTCATACTTTAAGACCCAACATGTCATAAGTACGCAAAAAATACCTGACACGCTGTCAATTAAAAAATCCCTTGACAATACTTCCGCTTAGCATTAGTATGAAAGTATGATAAGGTCGTTCGGCGACATAGATACTGAGCTGATCAGTATTGGAACACGAAGCAGAAAACTTCCGCAGGACATTCAGAATGTCGCGAGAAGGAAACTTCGTATGATAGAAGCTGCCAACGAAATCAACGACTTGCGTGTTCCGCCGGGCAACCGCCTCGAGCAGTTGTCAGGCAATTTGGAAGGATTCTGGTCGATAAGAATAAACGATCAGTTGAGAGTGGTTTTTGAGTTTAAAAACGGAGGTGCGGACAATGTCAAAATCACAGACTATCACAGATGAAAAGCTGCACAACATTCATCCGGGAGAAGTTCTGAAAGAGGAATTCCTTGTTCCGCTGAATATTTCGGCATACCGTCTGGCGAAGGATATCAACATTCCGCAGACACGAATTTCCGAAATAATCCACGGCAAGCGTTCGATTACTGCCGATACGGCGATCCGCTTTTCCAAATTCTTCGGAACTACGGCGGAATTTTGGCTGAATCTTCAGAATCTCTATGATCTTGAAGAGGAAGAAAAAATCCACGCCTCTGAATTCGAAACAATCAAAATGTATGCCTACGCGTAAATACCTGACACGCTGTCAATTTATGTGATTTCAAAAATTTTTTATTTTCCTGTTGACATCCGTTTTTTCTGTGCTATAAATCATTAGTTGAATAATTGTTCAACTATTGAAATTTGGAGGTCATTATGGAAGAAAGAGCTTATTGCGACTGCGATGTCATCCACGAGGAGATAGTCAGGGCGGTTAAAAAGGAAGTTCCGCCGATGGAAGAGTATCTGCTCGTTTCTGATCTTTTCAAAATGTTCGGAGACCCGTCACGTATGAGGCTTATGCATGCACTGTCGATTCATGAAATGTGTGTCTGTGACCTTGCTGTTTTTCTCGGAATTACAAAATCGGCTGTTTCGCATCAGCTCAAGTCGCTGAGACTTTTAAACCTTGTGAAATACAGGAAGGAAGGGCAGGTCGCCTTTTATTCTCTTGCGGACGACCATGTCGAAGCAATAATAAATATCGGTTTTGAACATATTCGTGAATAAATTTATGGAGAGAAAAATGAAAAAGAGATTCAGATGTGAAGTCGACTGCGCGAACTGCGCGGCAAAGATCGAAGATGCTATCCGCGGGATCGACGGAGTTCAGGATGTAACGCTCAACTTTATCGCTCAGAAACTGACGATCGTCGCAGATGACGACAGGTTCGACGAAGTTTTGAAGGCGGCTGTAGCGAAAGCAAGAAAGATAGAGCCCGACGCAACGATTTTTGTGGAATAGCCATGAACGCGAAGCAAAAAAGAACGATCATCGAAATCGTTGTCACAATTCTGCTTTTTGCGGCTGTTTTTGTCTGCGATCATTCCGGTTTGTTCAGAGATCCCCGCATAAAACTTGCCCTTTACCTTGTTCCCTACATCGTGATCGGCCGCAGCGTGCTGAAAAAGGCGGCACTCAACATTGTCCGAGGAAACGCTTTCGACGAGAGTTTTCTTATGACTGTTGCGACTATGGCGGCGTTTGCGATAGGTGAATATTCCGAGGCGACGGCGGTCATGCTTTTCTACCAAATTGGTGAGTTTTTTCAGAGCTACGCTGTCGGAAAATCGAGGGCATCGATTGCCGAAATGATGAGCATCGCCCCTGAATATGCGAATCTTGAGACTTCTGACGGGATAAAAGAGGTCGATCCTGAAGATGTGAAAATCGGTGACACAATCGTGATCCGTGCGGGCGAAAAGATCCCGCTTGACGGAGTCGTCACCGAAGGAGAGTCTTTTGTCGATACGGCGGCGCTTACCGGAGAATCAGTGCCTCGCAGAGTGTTGGCAGGAGATGATGTCATAAGCGGATGCGTCAACGGAGAAGGAATTTTAAAGGTCAAAGTTGCAAAAAAATATGAGGATTCCACGGTCGCGAAGATCCTTGAACTTGTTGAAAACGCAAGCTCCAAAAAAGCCCGCCTCGAGAATTTCATCACACGTTTTGCAAGGGTCTACACCCCGATAGTCACGGTCAGCGCGCTTCTTCTCGCTGTGATCCCGCCGCTTTTATTCGGCTGCAGCTTTGCCGATTGGATTGAACGTGCCTGCATTTTTCTTATCGTGTCTTGTCCGTGCGCCCTTGTGATTTCAGTCCCGCTCGGATTCTTCGGCGGGATCGGTGCAGCTTCAAAGATAGGAGTGCTCGTCAAGGGAAGCAGCTGTTTGGAAGCTGTCTCGGAAGTCGAAACTGTCGTTTTCGACAAAACGGGAACTCTCACCAAAGGTGAATTCAAAGTCAGCAGGGTCCTCCCGAATGCTGCGGCAGGCTTTTCCGCCGAAGAGCTCCTTAAGTTAGCGGCTCATGCGGAAAGTTTATCCAACCACCCGATAGCGAGATCTATTGCAAACGCTTACGGAGGCGAAATCGAGCTTGATAAAGTCTCTATCGCAAAGGAAACTGCGGGGCGCGGTGTAGCTGTCAATTATGACGGTAAAAACATCGCCGCCGGGAACTGCCTTCTTCTGGACGAACTCGGTGTCGAATACACTCCTAACGAGGATGCAGGAACAGTAGTTCATGTCGCCTGTGACGGCGTTTATGCAGGGTGCATCGTGATTTCCGACGAGATCAAATCAGGGGCAAAAGAGGCTCTCTCTGAGATGAGATCGGCAGGTGTCAGAAAGGTAGTCCTGCTTTCGGGAGACCGCGTTAAAGCGGCGGAATCAGTTGCAGAAACTCTCGGGATCGACGAATTCCGTGCTCAACTTCTTCCGGCAGACAAAGTTTCCGAAATCGAAAAGCTGATCACAGCCGAAAACAGCGGAAAAGTCGCATTCGTAGGCGACGGGATCAACGATGCACCCGTTCTCATGCGTGCCGATGTCGGTATCGCAATGGGAAGTCTGGGCTCGGATGCGGCAATCGAAGCGGCCGATGTAGTGCTTATGGACGATGATATCCGTAAAATTTCTTCCGTTATCCGCATTTCGAAAAAAACGATGGCTATCGTTCGCGAAAACATAACTTTCGCCCTTGCAGTTAAATTCCTGGTGCTCATTTTCGGCGCAATCGGAGTCGCAAATATATGGGAAGCTGTTTTCGGAGATGTCGGAGTGACGGTGCTTGCGGTCTTCAATTCGATGCGTGCGATGAGGAGCGGAAAAAAGCCGGCAAATCTGTAAAAAATCATCAATAGTGTAACCAACTTAATTGAAAAACATCAAATAATCGTTATATTCCGCTGTTTGTTTTTTTATTTTGGAGGGGAAAATGATAGTTATCACCGGCGCAAGCGGTCATGTAGGCAACAACCTTGTCCGCGAACTTAACAAAAGAGGCATAAAACCGAGGATCCTCATTCACGAGGAAACTACAGTCAGAAAGGCGATCGAAGGGCTTGATTTCGAGGAAGTCAAAGGCGACACGAGGGATCTCGAATCGCTGAAAAAGGCTTTCGAAGGTGCCGATATCGTCTACAACTGCGCAGCTGCGATTTCAATAAAATGCGGTGTTTACGACAAAATCAAAACAGTCAACGTCGACGGCGTCAGAAATGTTGTCGAAGCGTGCATCGCAGACAAAGTCAGAAGACTCGTCCACGTCAGCTCGATCGAAGCTCTGGGCGATCCGGGCGAAGGTGTCGTCGCGACTGAAGAAATGGGTTTCAACCCCGACAGAGCGATGCTCGAATACGGGATCACGAAGGCGGAAGGCTCTCTTATCGTCCAGCAGGCTGTCAAAGAAGGAAAGATCGACGCGGTCACGGTATGTCCGGTCGGCATTTTGGGACCGAACGACTTCCGTCCGTCGCAGATGGGAACAATGGAGATGAACTTCCGCAAAGGCAAACTTCCCGCTTATCCGGCTTACGGCGGATTCGACTGGGTCGATGTCAGAGACGTCGTTGAAGCGATAATCCTTGCAGGCGAAAAGGGTAAAACCGGTGAATTTTATCTTCTTTCAGGCGGTCACGTTACGAACGACGAAATGATGGGGATCCTTGAAAAACTCTCCGGCAGGAAACGCCCGAAAGTTTCACTTCCCTACTGGCTCATGTACACTGCCGGATTTTTGGCTGAAAACTGCTTCTACCGCTTTTTCAAGAGCGTTGAACCCGTTATTACCCGCGGCAGCGCAAGGATTTTGAAAAGCGATCTTCACGCTTCATCAGAAAAGGCGCAGAAAGAGCTTGGAATGAAGTTCCGGTGTGTCGAAGAGATCTTCCGCGACCACTACAACTGGATGGTGGAATACACGACTAAAAAATAACGCCGCCAATCTTTCCGTGATCACGTAATCCCGTGATCTCGTAATCTCGGTATCCCGTCAAGATTCGGCGTCGCCTCATTTTTTGACTTTTCCCGCTATTTCATTATAATCCCGCGTCTTTTTTAGGAGTGCTTGATGAGACGGTTTTTTCCTGTTTTTCTAATTCTCTTTTTTCTTTCACCTCTTTTTGCTGACGCTGCGGAAACAGCGCTTCTCACTTTAAAGTATCAGGCAACGGCAATCGGTGAAATATCGCTTGCATACAGGCTTGAAACACTCACGATGAGTCTCGCTGCGGCAAAGGCGGTAGACAAAGAGTATATCACGGCGATCCTTAATGAAACCGATGCGACGCTGGAAAACGGGAAGTCGATAATCCTTGTGAAAAATCCGGCTCCGGATCCTCTCTCGAAAGAGATAATATCGGCATTCGACCAGCTTCTGAAGTGTTCAAAAGAGATTAAAAAATATTCATCAGCTTCAGCTTCAGCGGACGAAGTTTCAAAATGTCTCGATATTTCGCATAAAAAGTTGGATCTTTTGAGTGAAATGTACAATAAAAAACAGAATAAAAATAGTGTAAATCAGCAGAAACAGAGGTGAAAATGAACAAAGTAATGATCATTATGGGCAGCGATTCCGACTGGAAAGTAATGCAGAAAGCGGTTGCTGTCCTCAAGGAATTCGGCGTTGATTTTGAAGTTCATGTAAGTTCGGCTCACAGAACTCCTGAAAAAACGGTCACTCTGGTCGAAAATTTCGACGGTGCGTGCTTTATTGCCGGCGCCGGTGCTGCAGCCCATCTTGCGGGAGTTGTTGCAGCACACACGACAAAACCTGTTATCGCGGTTCCATTGGATTCCGGCGCGCTTCACGGGCTTGACGCGCTTTATGCGACTGTCCAGATGCCTTCAGGTGTTCCCGTTGCAACGATGGCGATCGACGGCGCGAAGAATGCAGGACTTTTTGCTGTTCAGATCCTTGCTTTGAATGATGAAAAGCTAGCTTCGGCATTGAAGTCATACAAGATGAAAATGAAAGACGAAGTTGAAGCAAAAGATAATAAAATTCAAGACTTGGCGAGTGAGGTGTAGTATGGAGATCCTTTCAATCGAAGAAGCTGCGTGGAAAGTCAGAAACGGTCAGGTTATCGCATATCCGACTGAAACGGTTTACGGTCTGGGCTCGATAATTTTTGAAGAAGAACCTGTCATGAGGATCAAGCAGATCAAAGGGATCCCGGCAAACAAGCCGCTTTCCGTTCTCATTTCAAACAACAAAAAAGAGGAGATGCTTTCGGAACTTATCGAAGGTTTTCTTCCTGTTGCACAGAGACTTGCGAAATTTTTCTGGCCGGGCCCGCTTACGATCATCCACGAATGCAGACCCGATCTTCCCGATTTTATAACCGGCGGGACAGGCTATGTCGGGATCCGCTGCTCACCATACTCTTTTGTCAATAGTTTCATCGACTTAGTCGGTCATCCGATAGTCAGCACGAGTGCTAATATCACCGGCCAGGCTCCGGCGACTAACTATACTGATGTTTTTTCGTATTTTGACGGTTCTATCGACGGTGTCCTCATCTGTGACGACTCTATTTCACTTGAGCATCACGCAAGTCCGACGAACATTCCTTCAACTATCGTCCGTGTTGAGCACCACAATTTTGAAATACTCCGTGAAGGGGCTGTCAAAAAAGAGGATATTTTCAGAAAAGTTCTTTGATTTATGCTTGAAACTGAACTGACTCTAAATAAAATCTATAATAAAAATACTGAGTTATATCAAAGTAAAAACGGTTATCGCTTCAATTCAGATTCGATGATCCTTTCGTGGTTCGTGAACAGGATCTGTTCCGGTCTGGGCTCTGAAAACTCCGCACTTGAGATCGGTGCCGGAAGCGGAATAGTTTCGATAGTTCTGAAAAGACGCGGCTTTCTGCCGAAAATCGACTGCGTGGAAATTCAGGAATCTCTTTATGAAATTCTCGAAAAAAATATCGAAAGTAATTCTCTCTCCGGCGAAATTTCTCCGTTTTGCGCCGATTTTGCCGATTTTGCGGGGACAAAAAGAAAAAAATACGACCTTGTTTTTGTAAATCCGCCTTATTTTGCCAAAGAAAGCGGACACTTGAGTGCTGATTCAGAAAAAACGCTCGCCAAACACGAAGTAGCGGGAAGTCTCGCTGATTTTTTTGAAATTTCCAAGAGCATTTTGAGAAAAGGCGGCAGATTCATAGTGATTTTTCCCGCTTCAAGAGTGCAGTTCGCCCTTTTTTCGGCCGCAAGATCGGGTTATACACTGAAAAACATTGCTTTTTTCCGTGAAAATGCTTCAACAAAACCTGCAACTTTCGCCGCATCGTTCGTTCTGGGAACCGAGACTGCACTTTTTTCACTTTCCGATACAGAAATTTTCGAACTCCGCAGTTCAGACGGAGAATATTCCGAAACCGGAATGGAAATCATGTATGAAAAAGCGCCCGTCATTCTGAGTGAAACGAAGAATCTCTGAGATTGATGACGAAAGCAGTAATAAAATTCTCTCTACCGGTTGACTTTCACGAATATTGCACTAAAAAAAGAGCCGCAACTATGAATAAGGAGGTTTTTATGAGCGAAAATTACAAAGAAAAAGAAACGGCGGCTGCTCAGGAAGTTATTGATAACGGCGCAAAGTATTCCAAGCATTTCAGTGAAGATTCGTTTTTCAGCAAGATAGTTGAATACGGCAAGGCTGCAGGAACGAAGGTCGTTTTTGCGGCGCTTCTCCTTTTTTACGCGATGAAAAGCGACAAAATGCCGGTGACTGAAAAAGCTCTCGTAGTCGCAGCACTAGGATATTTCATCCTTCCGATCGACCTTATTCCCGATTTTATTCCGATAGTCGGTTACGCTGACGATTTGACTGCGCTTTATGTCGCGCTCAAAAAAGTTACTTCCTATATTGATAACGAAATAATCAATCAGGCGCGTGACAAACTTTCCGGCTGGTTCGGAACAGTTGACGAAAACGATATCCAGAGTGTTCTGAATACACTGCTGTAACATGAAAAACTATCCTCCTTCAATAAAAGATTTCATTGATTTCAGCAAAACCGGCGGGATTTTCTTTGTCCACTGTCCGGAGCGCTATGTTTTAAAGACGATGAAAGCTGAGATCGCCGCTTTGTCAAACGGTGAAAACGGCGTCGAAGTGTGCTTTTTCGATGCCGGTGAAAACAAAAACGCAGTTACGGATGCGGTCGGTTATGCAAGCGAAATGACGATTTTTGCGACTTGCAGAATAGTTCTCCTCGACATTCCCGAAAAAATTGCAGAAACTGATCAGAAAATCCTGGAAAAATATATAGATTCCTGCGAAACGGCGAACTTTCTCATAGTCTTTCTAAATGAAGTCGACAAAAGGCTCAAGTTCTTTAAATCGTTGCAGAAAATGACGAAGATCTATTTTCCTGTCCCGCTTCCCTCGCCGCTTGAACTCAAAAATTTCATAAAGAATGAATTCCAGCCGTTTTCGCCCGATGAAAACCTTATTGCGTTTTTCCAGAACGGTGCCAATCAGGATATGTTTTTCATCCACAACGAGATCGAAAAACTGAAACTTTACGCCGAAGCAAAGCAGATAAAGGCGATGACTTACGATGCGATGTCGCTTGTTCTCAACGATCTCAGCGAGCAGGTGATTTTCAAGATCATGGATTTCCTCGTTTCTGGGAAAAAGGCTGCGGCGATCTCGCTTTACCGCGAAACTCTGATCGTTGAAGCGGAGCAGAAGGTAAATCCGGTTATGATTTCGATGTTTTTCAAGCATTTCAAGGCACTTATGCAGATAAAGATCATGGATCACGAAGGGAGGAACAGTGAAATTTCGTCATATCTCGCTGCATCCAAGGTCTTTTATATGCGGGGAAACGCAACGGCAGTAGCTGCAAAATATAAAAATTCAACTGTTCTGCAGGCCTTGAAACGTATTGCAAAAATAGAGCTCGGCATGAAAGGAGCGGCAGAGACAGGAACTACTGAAACCGGCATCGAAATCGAACGCTTCATGTCCGAATTTTTCCTTTAAATCCTATTCAATTTTTGA
The DNA here is from genome assembly GCA_905235605.1 of uncultured bacterium. Classification (GTDB taxonomy): domain Bacteria; phylum UBP6; class UBA1177; order UBA1177; family UBA1177; genus UBA1177. Next base: position 4,046 of record CAJOMF010000051.1, on the reverse strand, counting down.
CTTAGCACATCTTTGTGCTATATTCGCGCGCTAATTTTTTTGGGAGGCCAAAATGAAAGGACTTACCTTTCAGGAAATGATTGTCAGACTTGAAAAATTCTGGATGGAACGCGGCTGCATACTGGTTCAGCCGTGGGATTTGGAAATGGGTGCCGGAACATTCCACCCGGCGACGTTTTTTTACGCGCTAAATCCGGCAAATATAAGCTCCGTCTACGTTCAGCCGTCGCGCAGACCGACTGACGGCAGATACGGCGAAAGCCCGAACAGGATGCAGAGGTTCTATCAGCTTCAGGTGCTGATAAAACCGAGCCCGCAGGATGCCCAGAGGCTTTATCTCGAAAGTCTCAAAGTTATCGGCATCGACCCTGCGGAACACGATATCCGCTTTGTTGAAGACGACTGGGAAAGCCCGACGCTCGGCGCGTGGGGACTCGGCTGGGAAGTGTGGCTCGACGGCATGGAGATAAGCCAGTTCACATACTTCCAGCAGGTCGGCGGAATAGATCTGAAGCCGGTTCCGGTCGAACTCACATACGGTCTGGAGAGGATCTGCATGTATCTTCAGGGAGTCGAAAACGTTTACGATCTGCAGTGGAACGACAAAGTCAAATACGGCACGGTCCACAAGGCTGACGAAGTCGAATTTTCGACTTTCAACTTCAAAGAGGCTCCGGTAGAAGATTTTTTCGCTTTTTTCGACAAATACGAGAAAATTTCGAAAGAACTTATCGAAAAATCGCTTCCGCGCCCCGCTTATGAATTCTGCATCAAGGCAAGCCACGCGTTCAACATTCTCGATGCAAGAGGCGCGATCTCGGTCACCGAAAGGCAGAGATACATCATGCGCATCAGAGACCTTGCGTGTGCCGCTGCAAAAAAATACGCTGAAAGTTTTAAGGAGGAATAAATGTCAGATTTTATTTTTGAAATCGGTTATGAAGAGTTTCCAGCAAGTTTTATTCTTCCTTTTGTTTCGCAGCTTAAGGAAAAAATACTTTCCGAGCTTGAAAAGCAGCGCGTAACTGTCGGAAACTGCAAGGAATTTTCAACATGTTCGAGGACGGCTCTCGTCTGCACCGGACTTCCTGAAAAACAGCCCGACATCCGCGAAAAAGTCACGGGAGCTCCGAAAAAAGTGGCTCTCAACGCCGACGGAACTCTTTCCAAAGCGGGCGAAGCATTCCTTGCAAAGAACAAGATCACAGACTATTTCTTTGAAAACAGCGAAAAAGGCGAAGTGATCGCCGGTTTTGTCGAAGAGAAAGGAAAAACTCTCGAAGAAGTTATCGCTCCTATCGTAAAGGCTGCTCTCCACGCGGCGAACTTCAAAAAAAGCATGCGCTGGGCTGAAAACACTTTCGCTTTCGCAAGACCGATCAGATGGATCCTTCTTTCGATCAACGGAAAGCCTGTTGAAGACGATTTCGAAGGGATAAAATTCTCGAAAACTTCTTTCGGACACCGTTTCCTTTCAAACGGCGCTCTTCAGGTAAATGCTCAGAACTATTACGAAATCCTTGAGGCTCATTACATTTTTGCAGACAGGGCAAAAAGGCGCGACTACATAAAATCGGAAGTTCTGAACAAGGCGGCTGAACTCGGACTTACTGCCAATATCGATGAAAATCTTCTCGATGAAGTCACCGACATGGTCGAATATCCGCATGTAGTCATCGGCAACATTCCCGAAAAATACAAAAATCTGCCGGTCGAACTCGTTGTGAAAGTCCTCAAAAAGGATCAGAGATACTTCACTCTCTGCGACAAAAATTCGCAGGTCGTCAAGTTTGCAAGCGTTCTCAACAACATTCCGCGTGACGATTCAGTCGTTGTCGAAGGAAACGAAAAAGTAGTCTCTGCCCGTCTTTCCGATGCGGCGTTCTACTTCAACGACGACCTGGCAAAAGACTTCGCGGCTCTTTCCGAAAGGCTCAAAGGAGTCCTTTTTCAGAAGGATCTCGGAACTTACAGCGACAAAGTAGAACGTATCTGCAAGATCGCCATGTTTATCGCTGAAAACTACTTCAAATCTCTTAATGCAAATAAACTTCTTGACCTTATGAAGGCTGGAGAAATGATCAAAAACGACCTTGTTACAGGCGTTGTTTTTGAATTTCCCGATCTTCAGGGGATCATGGGCCGCTACTATGCAAGACATGCAGGTTTTGGAAGCGACGTCTGCGAAGCGATGTACGAGCACTATCTTCCGATAAACGCAGGTGACGAACTTCCGAAAACAGAGGTCGGAACTATCCTCAGCATGTCTGACAAAATAGACACCATCGTCGGCGGATTCATGGCGGGAATGAAGCCCAGCGGCTCCAAAGACAAGTTTGCTATCCGCAGAAACGCGATCGGTTTCCTCACAGTCGCGCAGAATTACGCTCTCGACATCAAGGAAGTCGTAGGATTCGCATGGGATCTCATTGTTCCGCGCATCAAAAACGCAAAAGTTGAGATGAAACAGGAAATAATCGACTTCATAGTCGCAAGATACAACGGCGTTTTGAGTTTCGACACACCTGTAATCCAGGCTGCGACGGCACGCGACGCCGAATTTCCGAAAGTTGTCGCAAAACGGGCTGAGACGATTGCACGTCTTCTCAAAGAAAGCGGGATCTCAGAACTGGTACAACTTTACAAACGCGGCTGCAACATCCTGAAAAAACAAGACTTTACAGTCGGAACAGTCAACGAATCACTTTTCGAGCAGGATGAAGAGAAGAACCTTTTTGCCGAAACATGCAAAGTCGAAAACGAGATAAAGACCATGAGCGACAATTTCGATATTGCTATGAAGATCCTCTCGCTCAAACCTGCACTCGACGCATTCTTCGACGCTGTTTTCGTAATGCACGACAACGCAGAAATCAGAACGAACAGAATGAACCTCATCGGCAAAGTTACCAATTTGGTAGCCGAAAATATCGGTGAAATAAGCTTTTTGAATATTTAATCAGGGATTTTTGTGGCAAACTCGAATTATTTTTGCGGATTCCGCGCTTTTTGTTCGAGTTGAAATATTTTTTGCTAAATTGAAAAAAAATCACTTGTCTTTTGTTCCGATTCCTTTAAAATCTATCGTTTTTGATTGTTTGTTTTGGAAGAGCCAATGATTCGTCAACAGTCAAAATTACTGATTTTTCTTGGAAAGTTAAGAAAAATCTTAATGAAATCAATAAATTGTCGTAATTTTTTCAAAAGAACAGACTGTCTCGGGAGTTCCCGTTTCAGATATTATCAATTTTTCTAAATGGAGAGAAAGATGAAAATTTTTATGGTTCAAACAGCCTGTTGTAAGAAATGCGGCAACCCTTTTCCAATTGAAATTCTGCAAAAGTTCGATGGGTATTGTCCAGCATGTTGGAAATGGTTAAAACAGAATGAGAGGACAAGGTAAGAATATTAAAAGATGGCAACTTCGCAAACTTGCTGTAATCATGATGGAAATGTTGGAATAGCATGAAAGTGAAAACTTGCTGGTTAACATTAAATAGAGCTTGTAACTTGCGTTGCGAGTGGTGTTATGCAAAGGAAACAGATTTTAAGGCAAGTGAGGATATGCCTTTAAAGATGGCCAAGCACATCATTGATATGTGTGTTGCCAATGGGGTAAAGCATTTTATAATTATTGGTGGAGAACCTACGATACATCCCAATTTTTTTGATATAGTTAAGTATATAGTAAAATTAGGATACAAAGTTACTATTGTTACAAATGGTCTTCTGTTTGCAAACGAAATTTTTTGTGAAAAAGTTTCTGCCTATATAGAAAATGTACATATTAGTATTTCGCTGAAAGGTTCTAATAACTCATATTACAAAGAACATTGTGGTGCGGCCGCATTTGACACTGTTTTGCAGGGTATCAGAAACTGTAAAAAGTATAAAATTATATATTCTTTAACTTATGTATTGTCTGCGAATAATATACAAACGCTTGATATAGTGGTACAAGAAAACTGGACAGAGGTTGAAGTGTAGATAGATTAACCTTTGTTTTAGGAGAATTACTATGAGGAGAATGAGGATGCATGATTCAG
>CAJOMF010000050.1 GCA_905235605.1 uncultured bacterium | reverse complement strand
AAAACGACCTCCGGAAAACCTGTCCGTTTTTTGCGGTCGGTATCGAGTTCCGCAAATTTCATAGCGTCAATCCCGCTCATTTTTTATCACCTCGTTCATGCTGCCGCTTCTGAAACCGATGAGATCAAGAGACGTGTATATAAAACCTAAACTTTTGAAATATTTAGTGATTTCGTCTTTATTCTCTAAAATTTTCCTGAAATCTTCAGGTTTGACTTCAATACGCGCAAGATTTTCACCATGGATCCTGATACGGAGCTGGGAGAACCCTTTTCCATGCAGAAAATCTTCTGCATTTTCAACCATTTTCAGCTTCTTTTCTGTTATTTCCTCGCCGTAAACGAATCTCGAAGCGAGACACGCCGCGCTCGGTTTGTTCCAGCTCGGAAGCCCCATCTCTTTTGAAAGTTCCCTGACATCGCTTTTCGTAAATCCGCACTGAAGGAGAGGGCTTTTGATACCGAGTTCAGCCAAAGCCTTCATTCCCGGGCGGTAATCGCCGGTATCGTCTGCGTTGCTCCCGTCACAGACTGTAAAAACCCCGTTTTTTAAAGCCAAACTTATGATTTTAGTGAATATTTCCTTTTTACAGATGTAACAGCGGTTTTCGGGATTATTTTTGAATCTATGGATCTTCAGCGGATCGATTTGAAAAGTGAAATACCTGATCCCCTCGTTTCTGCAGAATGCCGCAGCGGCCTCAGTTTCACGCTTCGGGGAAAGAACAGATAAGGCACTTATTGCGATTGCTTTTTCACCGAGCTCGTCGTGCGCCACTTTCAGCAGAAAAGTCGAATCGACCCCGCCGGAAAAGGCTATCGCGGCACTCCCGTACAAGCGGAAGAACTTACGCAAAACCGAAAGTTTATTTTCAATCGTTGAGCCGCTCATTCACCCTACCCTCCTTTTCTGTTCCGGTTTCCTGTTCAGCTTTTCCGCTGTTTTTCCCGACCTGAGCATATGTTCCCGTGCATGCTGCCAAAGAGAAAAGCAAAGCCGCGAAAACCGTCATGATTTTTTTCATTTCATCCCACAGTCAATATAAAAAACCGCCTTTACTCCTCAGTAAAATCGGTATCCATGACCACATTGAGCTTGTACCCCGGAAATTCTTTGCCGACATCGGCAAGTATCGCGTCGTAAACCGCCCTGCGGTCTTTTGCGTCAAAACTGACGACGATATCGAATCTGATCGATTTTTCCTCTTTCGTCAGATAAAAACCGTGCATCTGAAGGACATGTTCGTGCGAAAAGACGATATCGTGAACTTTTTTCTTCGCCTCGATGATCTCGTCATCCTTCGTATTTACGGAATATACGCCGATCGCTGTCAGGATGACCTGATGTTTGCAATAAACGGTTTCCTGGATCTTTCTCAGCATCCTGTCAAGGTTGTCAGCCGAATAGGTATCAGGCACTTCGATGTGCAGAGAACCATTCCACGCATCAGGCCCGTAGTTGTTGAGAACAAGGTCGTAAACTCCCTGCACGTCTGGGAAAGCAGCGACGGTATGTTTTATGCTTTTTGCCAACTCAGGGTCGTTCCTTTCGCCCAGCAACTGTGAAATCGTTCCGCCGATCATTTCAAGACCCGACTTGATGATAACAAGCGATATCGCGGCTCCGAGCCACGCCTCGGTCGAAATGCCGAAAATCAGAAAAACCGCGGCTGCGACAAGAGTTGAAGCCGAAATCACCGAATCAAGCACCGCATCTTCGCCGGAATTCACTAAAGAATCGGATTTCACCTTCAAGCCGACACTTTTGACGTATCTGCCGAGAACGATCTTGATGACGACGGCAACCGCGACGATAACAAGAGAAATGTTAGTATATTCAGGGGTTTCCGGATGAATGATCTGCTTTATAGATTCAATCAGGGACGTAACTCCGGCATAAAGAACGATGAGAGAAATCACCATCGCACTCAGATATTCGATTCTGCCGTAACCGAAAGGATGTTTTTTATCAGGCGCACGCCCCGCAAGCTTCGTTCCGATGATCGTGATCAGGGAACTTCCCGCATCCGAAATGTTGTTCACCGCATCCAGAACGATCGCGATCGAATTCGACATAAGGCCGATCGCAGCCTTGAAAGCGGCAAGAAAAACATTGGCGATTATCCCGATAACACTCGTTCTGATTATGATTTTACCGCGTTCGACCGAAACCTCTTCTGCCGCAGGATTTGATATTTTTGTCATGTTTCCTCCTAAAACAATCATAAAATCATATCAGAATAAAAAAAAATGACATCGTGTCAATTTTTCAAGATCGTAGAATCTATTTTCCGTTTATCTCAGCCGCTATTTTTTCAGCGACCTCTCCAACCTGAAAAATCCTGCCGGTTTCCTCTTTGACCGAAGTGATTCTGCAATTCGGAATACCGCATGGAACGATTTTGGAAAAACACGACAAGTCATTGGAAATATTGACAGAAAATCCATGGATCGGAACAAATTTCTTGAAGTGCATACCGGTAAAGGCGATCTTTCTGTCTTCGACCCAGAGCCCCGCCTTTTCATCGTGCCATGCAAGATTTGTCACACCGCAGAAATCAGTAAGTACACTTTTTATCGAGTTCGCAAAAAATAAAACAAACTCTTTTATAGAAGCGAATCCGTAGTTCCTGAAATCAATGACAGGGTAGATCACGAGCTGCCCCGGTCCGTGGAATGTGAGTTCTCCTCCGCGCCTGATGCTGTAGACCGGAATATCGCCGACAGGTTTCAGAAAATCTTCTTTCCTGCCGCGAAGCCCTGAAGTATAGACCGGTTCGTGCTCTAAAAACAGAACGCAGCCTTTGCTTTTCCCTGCAATGACATCGCTGCGAAGATTTTCCTGAAATTCAAGCATCTCGCCGTAATCACAGGAATTTTCAAAAATCCTAAACGGTATTTCAGCAGCCATGCCTAAGCCTTTCACCGAAAGAAGCTGGCAGACGCAGCTCCTTGATCTTGCTGATCGTCAGTTCGAAATCGTACTCAACTCTGTGATACTTGAGGATCTGCTTAGCGGTATCATAAGAAACGAAACTTGATCTCGGATCTCCGTCACGCGGCTGACCGACCGAACCGCAGACGCAGATGACCGGATTCGGAAGAGTCGAAATATCGACTTCGCCGCCGGAAATATTGAGCTCGACCGACTGATTGTTGCCTGTGAGAAGAAAAAGATTGGTGTAGTGGCTGTGCCCTACGAAATTCACTTTCTGCAGAAACGGCGCGACATCATAAAGCCGGTTAACTCCTTTGCAGTTGAAGATGTAGTCGTATCTTTCCGGCATTCGCGGAGAACCGTGAGAAAGAAGAGAGTGCGATCTTTCGTCAACATGGATGTATTTCAGGCGGTCAAGAAACGCGAACTGCTCGTTAGTAAGGATATCGGTCGTCCAGTTGATGACGTACCTGACGGCATCGTAATAGTCATTGATATTAGTCTTTCCGACAATACCGGCATCGTGGTTGCCAAGCACGCCGAAATCAACATTTTCCTTAAGGATATCAATGGTTTCACCAGGCCAAGGACCATAACCCACAGCATCGCCTGAAAACAGGATCGCATCGGGTTTTATGTTCTCTTTGATTTCTTTAAGTACCGCTTCCAAAGCGGGAAGATTTGAGTGGACATCGCCGAGAACTACGATCTTCATGAGTCTACAGAAGCTCCGCAGCAGCGTTTGCAAGTGCGGAACGCTCACCTTTTTCAAGAGTTATGTGACCTGCAAGAGCGAGATCTTTGAAACGGTCGACGATGTAGCTCAGACCGTTGTTGGACTCGTTCATGTACGGATTATCGATCTGGAAAGGATCGCCCGTGAGAACCATTTTCGTATTCTCGCCGACTCTCGAAACGATCGTTTTGACTTCGTGCGGAGTGAGGTTCTGCGCCTCGTCGACGATGATGAACTGCTCGGGGATGCTTCTTCCGCGGATGTAGGTCAGAGCTTCGACCTCGATCACCTTGCTCGCCAAAAGCTCGTTCATTTTGCCCATGCTGTTCATGTCATGGTCGGCAAGAAGGTATTCCAGGTTGTCGAAAACAGGCTGCATCCAGGGTTTGAGCTTCTCGTCGATCGTTCCGGGAAGGAAACCGATGTCCTTTCCCATCGGGTAGATCGGCCTTGCAACGAGCATTTTCGTGTATTTTCCCTCTTCAAGGCACTTCTGAAGACCGGCTGCGATCGCAAGAAGAGTTTTTCCCGTTCCTGCCGTTCCGATGAGGCTCACGAGCTTGACTCTGTCGTCCATCAGAAGGTCGAGGGCAAGCCTCTGCGCGAAATTCCTTGCCTTGAGCCCCCACACTTCCTTGAACTGTTTGAGCGGAACGAGCGCGTTTTCAAAAGGATCGAATCTGACAGTCGCCGTATGCTGCTCGCCGATTTCTGCGTCAACAAGTTTGAAAAACTGGTTTGCGTGAGCCGCCTCGAAAGGAGTTCCCGCGAGTGTATCGAGAGGGATCTTCTTCTCCTCGAAAATACGGTCGATGAAAGCGCCTTCAACACTCAGAGTTTCATATCCTGTCGGAAGTTTATTGAAATTTACGGTGTCGTTTCTGTAATTTTCGGCCCTTATGCCGTAAACGTCGGCTTTGATGCGGAGATTGACGTCCTTGCTGACAAGAACGACTTCTCTGTCAGGGTTGTCTTTCGTGATTTTGTAGGCCGCGCAGAGAATGACGTTGTCTGCATAACCCGAAGCGAGTTTCGCGCCCGGAAGCTCGAATTCGCCGGTGATGTCGATCCTGACCGAACCTCCGCCCGGAAGCTGAACACCGTCAAGAAGATTGCCCTGCTGGCGCAGTTCCTCGATGTGACGCGCAAAAGCACGAGCCGCCAGACCGACCTGGTTCATATCTTTTTTGAACTTGTCGAGCTCTTCGATGACGACGATCGGAACGACGATATCGTGTTCGTCGAAGTTGAAGATCGCCTTCGGATCGGAAATCAGAACGTTTGTGTCAAGAACGAAAATTTTTTTAGCCATTGTCCGCCTCCTGTTTAAGGTTCAAATTGACTGTCATATCCTTGTCAAGCGTGACCGCCATAGGTTTTATCGAATAGTCTTCGTATTCAAAACCAAGAATTATGACTTCCGATTCTTTTCTCGGCAGTTTCTTGGTGCACGGCGTCTTGCAGATCGTTTTGCCGTTTTCATTGTTGAAAACTCTGACTCCGGGAATGTTGGAATTTACAGTAAGTTTCATCATCGGAACGCTTTTTTTGACGCTTGCCGCAGCTTTTTTTGGCTGTTCGGCATGTTTTTTCTCAGGTTTTTCCTTTTCGGTTCCGACTTCGGTACTTTTCGCAGTGTCGTACTTCGAAAGTTCCGTACGCTCGGCAACCATCGGAGGATTCTGCTTTCTGAAAAAAGTATACGCCGCAATTCCCGCTACGATCAGAAGAATGCAGACAACCGCAACCTTGAGAACTGTTCCTGAAGAACGGTTTTCGATCGAAACATGCTTTACTTTATCATCCTGCGACGAATTGAGCATCCGGATTATCTCTTCACTCGAAATCATGTCGGCCGCAGGATTCATGCTCCTGACAGTTCCCGAATTGAAAAGGAATGCAAGACTGATTTTTTCTTCAAGATTGTATTTCAGGTAAATATTTTTCAGGTCGTTTAGAAGAAGCATCATCGTGCCGTACCGGTTGAAAGGCTTCTTTTCAAGACACTTCATTATCAGCGCGTTGACATCGGACGGAATGTCGGGGTTTATGTTGCCCGGCAGCTCAGGAAATTCATACTGGTGTTTATGCAGTATTTTCATGTAGTTGTCGTCGAAGAACGGCAGTCTGCCCGTCAGCATTTCGTACATTATGACGCCCAGAGAATAGATGTCGGAAGCGGGTTCGACACTTTCTCCGGCCGCCTGCTCCGGCGACATATACTCCGGAGTGCCGAAAATCGCTCCTGACTTTGTCAGAGTGCGCAGACGCTCGTCAGGCTTGACATCGTCCTGAAGGATCTTGGAAATACCGAAATCAACGATCTTGACAAAAGGATAGTTGCCGTCCTTGTTTGTCAGCAGAATGTTTTCCGGCTTGAGGTCGCGGTGGATTATCCCCTTTCCGTGCGCCGAATAGAGCGCGACGGCTATCTGGGCAGCCACCGAAACGGCAAATTCGAGCGGAAGAACGCGCTGTTCCTTCATAACGTCGGCAAGCGAACGCCCTTCGACATACTCCATGACGAAGTATGCGTTCCCCTCTTCGGTGTAGCCGAAATCGGTGACATCGACAATGTTGTCCTGACCGATGTTCGACGCCGCGATGGCTTCGCGCTTGAACCTTTCGACCGTGTCTTTCCGTTTACTCTGCTCGTAGTGCAGGATCTTGATCGCAACTTTTTTCCGCAGGATCTCGTGCTCGGCGAGATAGACGCTTCCCATTCCGCCGGTCCCGACGAGTTTGATTATTTTGTAACGGTCGTTTATCACCGTTCCTATATATTTTTCTTCAAAATCAGCAGTAATATTCGTTATCAAAACTTCCTCTCACAAAACATTGAACCAGAACAGGTGTGAAATCAATAAGATACCGTTATGTCATCGAGATAGAAACCGCTGGCTTCATCGGATTCATCACTGGTAAAGCGGAAACCTATATTGACACTCTGACCTTTGAAAGCAGAAAGATCGCCTGTAAACTTATAGTATTGGGTACCGAGCTGCTTAGTAATTTTTGTCTTGTGGTTGTCAAGAGCTGCAAGCGGAGAAGAAGGAGTATCCGCAGAAAGAAGAAGTCCGTCATCTACAAGCTCCCATGTATCACCGCTTTTCTTAACCAATACTTCGACATAATCATAAGGTGAATAGCCGTTTCCTACAAGATCGACCCAGGCATAGAAGGATATTTCAGGCTTTCCCTCGGAAGGAACTGTTATCGATTCGTTGAAATAAAGCAGATCTTTGCAGTTCGGAGAATAGTTTCCTTCGAGATTGGTCGCCGCGACATTGGCTCCGCTGCGGGCTTCTCCCGGACCGCTAGTCGGAGAACTGATCCACCAGCATGTGACCTCTTCCGAACCCGGAACTATCGTCCACTTGCTGCCGCCGTCTTCAAAATTTTCGGTCATAATGGTTTTTCCGAGACCCGGCTCGGATGAAGTATCGGCATCGTCGTCGCTGACATCGTCGTCTTTATCGGCTGTATCGCTGTCGTTTTCTTCAGGATCGTCGTCTTTTTCAGTATCGGGATTGTCGTAATCGTCTGCCCCGGGAATCTCCTCGTTGTCGTTGTCAGCTGTTTCACCGCCGTAAGAGCGGCATTCTCCGTTTGCAAGATTACATATCGGATAATCCGGATCCTTGCAGTCGTCATTTGACTTGCACAGAATTCCGTCTGCCTCTTTGTTTGTTATGCAGAAACCTTCGTTCTCCTTGCATTTCCAGTTTATCGGACAATCGGCCTGAGTAGAACAGAGCTGCCTTTTTTTGCAGTAATAAACAAGCATTCCCAACTCGGCATCCTGTTGAGGGTTGTCAAGATCGCAGTAAGAATCCCTATTGCAGTCGACATTTGAATTGCAGTTTATCTTTGCCTCGACATCTCCGCCTTCGTCATCTGAACAGGAAACGGCAAAAACAAGGGCTGCAACCGAAACAAGCAACAAAAACAAAAACTTTTCCTTCATTTTTCACTCCTGAAAAAATTAAGCCTCTCTATTCTAATAATTTAAGGAAAAATTTCAACTATTCGGGGATTTTTTCTCGCTGTCGGGACTAATTTTCGCGCTTGAATTCAGCTCTTCTGTTTTTGAACCACGCTTCTTCGTTCGAAGCTGGATCAACGGGAAGTTCTTCGCCGTAGGAAACGATTTTTATTCTTTCACCGTCTATGCCGGCCTGAATAAGTTTGTTTTTGACTTCCAGAGCTCTCTTTTCACCGAGCGAAAGGTTGTAGTCGTTGCTGCCGCGTTCGTCAGCGTGACCTTCGATCCTGACGACTCTTTCAGGGAAATTCATCATCCACTGTGCCATGAGGTCTATTTTCGGAAGATCTTCTTCCAGAACAGTGTACTGGTTGTATTCAAAGTGCACTACCTGGAAATCCATGTCGGGATTTTTCGGATCGACTGAAGGATCGGCCGCATCAGTTGAATCGACATTTTCCTCTTTGATGGTGCCGTCGTCTTCACCGTTTGCGTTCCCGTTATCTTTCTTCATACATTCATCCGGATGTTCGCGGTAATATTTTGCGATCGCGTCGCTTTTTTCCTTGACAGCGTTGAAAAGTTCCTTCGCCTTGTCGTAATTTTTGTTGTTGATCTCTTCTCTCGCCTGTCTCAGAAGTTCTTCGGCAGCAAGATAATCCTCTCTGTCGCAGTCTTTACCGATCTCAGCATCGGCAAAAGCCTTCTCGGCAAGTTCCCTTTCATCCTTCGGCGGATTGCCGGCGCATGAGCAGAGCACTGTAAAAATGAAAACCGCTACTGCACAAAAATTGAAAAACTGTTTCATATCTCACCTCTCTTAATTAGTTTCCGCCGGCGACCACGAAGGCATCAGCACTTCGCCCTGACCCGAATAAACCGCGATCTGTCTCGTTCCGCTTATATTCGAAAGGAAAAGTCTGCTTTTCCCGCTTCTGTTTGAAGAGAAACCGATCACTTTACTGTCCGGAGAAAATGTCGGAGATTCGTTTTTCCCCTGATTCTGCGTGATCCTGCTGATCTGCCTTGAAGACAAATCGATTATGAAAAGATCGAACTGGTATTTCTCGTCACGGCCGCTGAATGCGACTTTCGTACCGTCCGGACTGTATTCGGGATCCTGGTTGTAGTTTCCCTGCTCGGTAAGCCTTTCGACTTTGTTGAGATCCTCGAGACTCATCTTATAGATCTGCGGATTTCCTGATCTGCCGGAAACGAAAACGATCTCCTTACCGTTCGGACTTACGCTCGGAGCGGCATCGATTTCAGCATTGACCGTAAGCCTCTTGAGTTCGCCGGTCGTCGTATCGAGCGAATAAATTTCAGAGTTTCCGTCCTTGGAAAGGCAGAGCGCTATCGTTTTGTTGTCAGGATAAGCACTTGCAGAAACATTCAGTCCTTCGTACGCCGAAACAGTCTTTATCTGCGACGATTTCATGTCGTAGGAATAAAGGTTCGGATTGTTCTTTTCGTGGCTCGTGAAGAAGATCTTACTCCCGTCAGCCGACCATTCGGGAAGAAGGATCGTTTTCGACGTTGAGTAGAGTTCCTTTCTGCCTGAACCGTCGAAATTCGTGACGACGAGGCTGTATTTTTCACCGGTTTTCTCGACGAACGCTATCTTCGAGAACATGAAGTTCATCTCTTCGCCGGTGAGAAGTTTGATGACTTCTGCGGCAAAGCGGTAAGCCGATTTCTTGGCAAGGGCAGCCTTCGAGCTGTATTTTTTCTGGATAAGCGTCTTTCCTTTCGCGACATCGAAAAACGCAAGCTCGAGCTCGACTTCGTCCTTCCCTTTTATCGTTCCCTTGATAAGGCCGTTTGCACCGACATCGAGCCAAGCTTTGAAGTTGACCGCTTTGAATGCCGTTTCGGGTTTTTCCAAGAAAGACTTTTTATCAAGGATTTTAAAATACCCTGTAATATCAAGCACTTTTTCAACAGCAGAAGAAATTTCCGAAGCCTTGGCGGCATCAGCGCCGTCAAGAACGGCAAGCGGAGAAACAGCCATGTTGTACTCGGCAACAGCACCGTCTTTTACCTCAACCTGAAGCTGGGCCAAAAGATTGAAGCAGGTAAAAATCACCGCACTCAGGGTGATCAATCTGAAGTGAACGGACATTCAAAACCCTCCTTTAATACAAGTTTCTTCAAATTCTTATCGTCAGGCAAAGGAAGCCTTCCCGTTTTTTTGACGGCTTCGATTACCGAACTGTCATAGACCGGATTTCCCGATGAAGCCTTGATTTTTATATCGTAGACTTCCCCGCTGAAAGTTATCTTGAAATAGATTTTTGTCATCAGTTTTTTACGCTCGTCTGCTGAGATTATGCTTGGAATATTCCAGTTTTCCTTAATTTTTCTGCTGACTTGTCTTGCATACATATTTGCTTTGAGTGCAAGCGCCGGATCGGTGACATCGCCGTCATCGACTCCGTCCTTCGCCCCCTCTTTGCTCTCTTCGGCACGGGCGTCGCGCTTGATTTTTTCCATGACATCGCCGGCAAGGAGCTCATCAAGAGACGAAGGTTTTTTCTTTTCCTCTTTCGGAGGCTCTTCTTTCTTCGGTTTTGCCGGTTTCGGCTCCTCTTTCGGTTTCAGTGAATTCGCCTTCCCGTCAGGCTTAGGTTGAACTTTTTCGACCGGTTTTTCCTCTTTTTCAGGCTCAGGCTTAGGATCTTTTTTCTCCGATTTCGGTGCCGGTTTGGGCTGTGTTATGCGCGGCAGCAGCTTTTTGTCGCGCTCCTCCCCCAGTTTCACGAGTTTTGCCTGAACAGTTTCGAATTCGATTTTATGACTTTCGGCAAACCAGAGACCGCTGCCGAAAACGATCAGCACTAAAATATGGAGGACAAGCGACCCTGCAGAACAGCCGAGAAAAGTTTTCCGGCTCATTCCGCCCGGATTTTTCCCGAAAATAAATGATCCGTTACGGACATTTCCAGCCATTCAGGTCACTCCTTCTCCAAAGGTTCAGTCACAAGGTTGATATTGTTTATACCGGCCTTTTTCATTATCGCCATGATACGGACAACATAACCGTAAGAAAGATTACGGCTTGCATGAAGGTAAATCTCCTTCTTTTCCTGCAAAAATGCATTGGTTTTAAGTTTCACTTCTAGATCTTTCAGAGGGACTTCGATCGGCGGTTTCGCATCGCTTACGAAAATTTTGTTGTCAGCCTCTGTTTTGCCGCTGAAAACCCTGACGATGAACTTGTCTTTCGGACTTTCGATCGGAACTGTCTCCGTCTGCGGCAGATCAAGGTCAACGCCCTGCTCGATGAGCGGGGCTGCAACCATGAAGATTATCAGCAGCGTGAAGACGATATCGACCATCGGAGTGATGTTCATCTCCGCGCGGACATTCCTTTTCCTCGGTTCTTCCATTCCGTAGTTCGCCATCAGACGTTGCTCCTTTTGATCTGATTGAGGAAATCAGCCGCGATATTCATCGCTTCATTCTCGAATTTCTGAAGGCGCGCGTTGAAGTAGTTGAAAGCTATGGATGCAGGGATCGCCGCAATAAGACCGAACGCCGTCGTTACGAGAGCATCGGAAAGGTGCGGTGCGATCGAACCGAGCGTTGCGCTGCCCGTTTTTCCTATTTCCTGAAATGCGTTCATAATGCCGTATACCGTTCCGAAAAGACCGATGAAAGGTGACGCCGTTGCAGTAGTAGCAAGAAACGAAAGACCGTTTTCGAGCAGCTGGATCCTGACGTGAGTCTCACGTCTCATCGCCCTGTCGACATTTGCAGCAATTTCGTCGACCTTTCCGCCGATGATGACTATCCCCTTATCCTCCCAGCTTTCTTTCGTTTCCTTAAATTCAGCATAACCGGCCGCAAAAACAGCGGAAACCGGAGATTTAACTATCGCTGCGGTTTTTGCAGCAACATCGTTCGCGTCCTTATTTTTCCAGAAAATATCAACGAATTTTGCTGTTTCGATAGCAGCCAGCCTGTATTGAATGAACTTGAAAGCGATTATCGCAAGAGAAACCACACTCGCGGCAATAAGGGCGAAAAGCATGATATTGACAAGCAGGGACGAGTTTTTAACCGTTTCAGCAAGCTGTAGACCCGTCGTTATTGAATTCGCCGCAAAATTAAGATCGATAACCATCAAAGCCTCCGGATAAATAAAAATTCAAACTATCAATTATGTCCAAAAAACATCGGGATATAACGCGTAAAATCGTTGAATACCGCAAAAACCATGAGCGCACACAGCAGAAACAGACCTATCATCAGCGCTTTTTCCTTTATTTTCTGAGGGATCGCCCGCCCGAACATCCCTTCGATCGTATAAATCACAACATATCCGCCGTCGAGAACAGGGATCGGGAACAGGTTTATAAGCCCGAGATTTATGCTTATCATCGCCATGATAGCCAGAAAATAGCGCACTCCGGCATCGGCAGCACGCTTTGAAATGTCAAAAATCATTATCGGCCCGCCAAGACCTTTCGTTGAAATTTTTCCGCTTATCATATACGCCAGACCTTTGAAAGTCGCGCCGATCACATCGACAAGCTCTTTCGCGGCGTATCTCACAGGAAAAGTCAGAAGATCGCTGCGCCGCGCATAAAACTCTCTGACATTCGGATCGTAGTCGAAATATGCGCCCCAGTTCATCCTCTTGTCACGCATCCCGGTCATTTCGTTCTCTGATTCATCGAAAGAAGCGGTAAATTCTATATCGAGAGGCTCTCTGTCTCTGATGAGCGAAAGTTTGACGCGGTCGCCTTCCCTGAGCTTGCCCATGATCGAATAGAACTGAAACGGCGCAGTCACTCCGGCACCGTTTACAGCCGTTATAAAATCACCCTTTTTGACACCGGCTTTTTCGGAGTAGCTGCCGCTTTTAACCTCGTTGATGACAAGACCGCCGTAAGCGATGACGAGCTCTTCAGGTCTGTTTTCGGCATCGTTTCCGGGGAAATCGACTGAAATTTCCTTTTCTCCGCGGAGAACAGTCATCGTCTTGAAAGGTTTTTTGATCCTTTCAGCTAACTCGTAGTATCTCTCGATCTTTTCCCCGTCGACCGAACGGATGACATCGCCGTTTTCAAGTCCGGGAAAATCCTTCAAAAGAAATATTTTCGCTTCTCTCGGAGCACGGACAACGCCGAGTTCGCACCGTGTATGCTCATCGCCGAAAGGACCTGTGTAGGTGCCTGTTTTCGGATGGAGAGTATAGGTTTTGACCTCTTTCGTAAACGCCTTTTCAACTTCGACAGAAACACTTTCGCATTTTCCCGATTCGTTTATTGGCACAAGAGCCGACGGAATATCATCCCAAACAGCGATATCATCACCGTTTATCTTCGTTATTCTGTCTCCGTCCGAAATGCCGGCTGCGTAAGCCGCTCCGTCAGCAGAAACAAATTCAAGAACTGAAGAAGGGGCGGAAAACATGAAAAACGACACAATCATCAGGACAACAAAGGCGAAAATCAGGTTGAAAACAGGTCCGGCGCAGACGATCAGCACCTTCTGCCACCACTTTTTGCTGCTGAAGGCGAACTGCAGATCCTTTTCTTCGACTTCATTCTCTTCAGAAGTCGATTCTCCGAGCATTTTTACATAACCGCCGAGCGGAACGAGCGAGATCCTGTATTCAGTATCACCCGATTTTTTCCTGAAAAGCGGCTTGCCGAAACCTATCGAAAAAACTTCGACCCTGACACCGAAGATCCTTGCCAAAAGAAAGTGACCGAACTCGTGGACAAGAACCACGATCCCGAGAAGAATTATTCCGAACAAGTACTTATACATCACCAATTCCATACAAAAAACAATCAAAGCAGGTGATTATAAACATAAAAATGAATAAGAAAAGAGATAAATGCATATATTTTTATATTTCTTTATCATCTTTATCACACAAACTACAATATACTAACAAACAAACCCCTGCAAAAATTTCAGGATTTTAGAAAAAATGTCAGAAAATCAGGATAGAAATCAAACGAGGCTATTTTTTAGCCGGTTTTTCAGGTCTGGGCCAGCCGAGAAACTCTTCGGTTTCATCATCCATAAGTTCAGGATATTTCGTAATGAAAGTGTCCTTCCACTCTTTGAGCGGGAATCTGCCTTCTTTTACGAACATCGTGATGTACATAAGCCTGTCGTTCATCGTTATGACCTGATAACGCTGAACAAGCTGGTCGAGAAGCGCAAGAAGCATTCCGTCGTTAAGGTTTTTAGCTCCCGAATCGACACATTTTTCAGCTGCTCTTTTGATCCAGCCGTTTACCATCTCCTTGTTGATGTTTTCAACCTTTTTGATTCTGATCATAGCTTCGATCCAAGCCTTGTGATCACCTTTCTGCTCAGCTTCGTCCCAATATTTCTGGTAGAAACTTTCTGCGATTTTTTCATCGACCTGTCTGTTGAGTTCCGTCAGTTCCTGATCGTTCGGATACTGTCCTCTCAAAGTTACGAGTTTCGCCTTTGCCTGCTGATATTCGCCTTTTTCGACGAGCATTTTAACATTCGCTCTTTCGTCTACTGTTTTTTTCTCACCGCATGAAACTGCGGAAAAAGCAAAAAACACCGCGAAAACAACCATAATAAGAACCGATTTTCTCATGAGATCCTCCATTTTTCCTTAACGGAAAAGAAAAAAATAAAAAAAACGGGGACTTTCGTCCCCTTCAAATCTTAGAACTCAGCCCCTGCCTGAAGAGCGATGGTCGTGAAACCGTAATCTTTCTTTTTACCGTCGCCGTTGATGTCTTTCTTGTCAACAGTGCTTTCCGGCTGCATAAGGAAGGTAAGACCTGCCATAGCACGGACACCTGCAAGTTCTTTTGTGAAGAAGTTTGCAGTAACACCTATCCTCATGATCATGGAACTGCTTCTGTAGTTGCGCCAATCAAGGTAGTCGCCTGTGCCGTCAAGGTAAACACCCTGAACGAGGTCGTATCTGAGCGCAAGACCGACTTTGTCGATCCACTCGTGGTTGAAGTGGTATGCGTATCCGGGAGCAAGAGAAAGAAGCATCGAAGTGGTGCTCTTTCTTGCACTCTGATCTTTGACCATTTTCATCATGTTGTAGTCGAAAGTGATCGGCATTTCGAAGCCTTTTGCAGCAACATTGATGTGAACACCGATACCGATGTGGTCAAGTTTCTTTACATAGTAATCGTTTCTGTACTGGAAAGCGAAAGCGGCTTTCACATAATCTTTAAAGCCGTAACCTACTCTTCCGTAGAGACCCATTGTTCTGTCTGATTCCCAGAATTCGCTTGCGTTAGCGCCGGTTCCGAGAGAAAGACCTACGAAAACATTGTGGTCTTTTTTGATTATGCCGTTGTAACCGATAGCAAGACCGGCATCGGTTTCAGGAAGGAAACCTTCTACTACTGCAAGGCTTCTGGTAAGGAAAGGAGTCGTAAAACCCATTCCGAGATTCTGCCAGGTATCAACAAGACCGTATTCAGGGATCAGTTTGCCGCCCTTAATGAACACATCATAGAATTTAACGCCGCCGTAAACTTCATAAAGAGCATTCGCAGCACCGTTCTGAACCGAATGATGGTTAACTTTTGCAAGAGGGTTGGAACCGTTCTCAATGAATGCGTAGTTGGTTCTGATGTTAAGGGTTCCCTTTGCAAGAACATGTTTGCCAAGATATTCAACGCCGATGATACCTTCATCGAGACTGCCGAACATCGTGCTGAGAGATTTTCCGCCTTCTTTATAAGAACCGTAAGGAGTAAAACCGCCCTTTACGAGAAGAACCGGTTTCAAACCTTTGATTGAGTTTCCTGCAGCAGCATTTTCAGCCGGTGCATTATCTTCAGCATCAGCTTTCTCAGAATCTTCCTGCTCTTTTTTAGCAGGTTTTTCTTCCTCCGGATCCCCCATGAGGTCTTTCATAGCGGCATCGCTTTCGGACATTTCTTTTGATTTTTTCGCCGGAGCTTCCTCCACCTCTTCTTCCTCGGCTTCTTCGCTTTCTTCCTCATCGCCGCCGAAGTCATCATCAAAATCATCCGCCGCAATTACGAACGGAACAACAAAAAGAACTGCTACAAGCAGTGTGAACATTTTCTTGATCATCAAATCCTCCTAAAAAAGTCAAAATACTTGCAAAACAATCAAAAAAATCTGAAAGAGAGTAGTAAAAGAACATCTAATTTCAAGTTTTTTCGAAGTTTCACGGATAAATTTTCCTATTACAACCAAAAAACACTAAAAAAACCATAAAAATCAACGTGACACAAGAGTTTCAAGTTCCCGCCTCAAAGCCTCTTCATCCCCCGGATTATACCCGCTGTGACGTGAAACGACAACGCCGTTTTTGTCGACGACCATCATGTAAGGCACCGAATCGCCGCCGGGAATCATCGAACCGACAGTGTTTCCGCTCGGATCGACGAGTATCGGAAAAGGCAGAGCAGCTTCAGCCGCGAACTCGCTCACTTTGTCGAGCATTTCTTCGGTATCTGTGGAAATCCCTACAAATTCGACCGAATCGGAAAAATCACCGTACATTCCGGCAAGTTTCTTAAGTTCCTGCTTGCACGGTTCGCACCATGTCGCCCAGAAAGCCGCAACGAGATGCTTCTTTCCTCGGATATCTTCAAACGAAAACGTTCCGCCGTCCGCTTTTTCAAGGTTCAGCGAAAAACCCGAAACTTCCTTTGTTTCAGACGAAGCAGCGGACTCTTCCGATTTGGATGAAACACTTCCGCATGATGCGAAAAACAGAACCAACACCATGAAAAATATAATGTTTTTCATATCTTACAACTCTTCAAGAAGAATTTCTATCTTGCTTTTGGTCGAATCCACCATATCATCGCCCCAGCCTTCGCCATATTCTACAAGCTCCATCGTCGAAGCATCTATAAACATCCATGTAGGGTATGCGCCGCCCAAAGGACTGCTGAAGAATTTGCGCAGGACTTTCTGCTCTTCCATTTTAAGATATCCGTAAAGCTCGAAATCAGCAGTGTCCGGATATTCCGAAAGGAATAGATATTTATAATTTGATAACTTTTCAGGTTCGAGATCCGGCTGCGGACCGTCAAGCAGACCGTTGAAAACCAGAAGAATTTTGAGCCCTTTCTCTCTGTATTCGGGAAGATTGATTTCAAGGAGGTCTTCTTTAAGAATCTGACAAGGCGGGCAGTCATAAGTCGTGAAAATGAGCCAGATCAGCTTGCTCGAAGGATTGTTCGGCTTATACCACTCGGCAAGCGTATGTTTGACATCAACATCATCGTAAATAGTGATGTTCTGCGCGATATCACCTTCTTTGTTGGACTTCGGAGTAACTTCCGGATAAGCGAGTTCTTCCGGCTCCGCAGGCTCTTCCGTCGGTTCGGTGTCAGCCGTTTCTTCGTCAGCGACCTCGGAATCATCCGCATCAGGATCACTTGCGTCAGAATCGCTTACTTCATCCGTATCAGTCTTTTCTTCGCCTTTCGATTCACTGTTTCCGCCGCAGGAAACAAAGAGAAACATTGCGCAGATTACTGCGACTGAAATCATGAATTTTTTCATCAAAATCTCCATATTTAAGGTTCAACTTTTACCAGAATGACGGTTATATTATCTTTCCCGCCGTTTGCGTTAGCCATGTCGACAAGCTGTCTCGTCATCTCCTCAAGAGAAACTCCGTTGCCGAGTACCGCTTCCATGTCAGGATCGGAAACCATGTCGGAAAGCCCGTCCGAGCAGAGAAGATAGATCTCTCCGGCTCTTGCCGTGCGTTTCTGGATATCGACAAGAACATTGTCCTTCATTCCGAGCGCCCTCATGATGACGTTTTTGTGCGGGAAAGTCTTCGCCTGTTCTTTTGTGATCTGGCCTGCCTTGATGTATTCGTTGACAAGCGAATGGTCTTCGGAAACCTGCGTAAGCTCACCCTCGTAAAAGCAGTAGCAGCGGCTGTCTCCGACGTGTGCGACATAAAGATCTTCTCCGCCGTCCTTGGCTATTATCGAAACGACCGTTGTTCCCATCCCGCTGCATGCCGCGTCCTCTGAAGACTGCTTAAAAATGCGCTTGTTGGCGAATTTTATCCCGACCATGAGCTTGTTTGCGTCAATGGCAAGCGTCGGATCGAGTTTGTAAGGCCACGTCATGTCGTCATCTTCTTCAGCAGCATGAA
>CAJOMF010000049.1 GCA_905235605.1 uncultured bacterium | reverse complement strand
GGCGACCGCAGGTCGGCTGAGAGGGGAACAAAAGGGGAGCAGCTAATGCGGAGGCAGTCATGGGAATTTATGTAAATCCTGGAAATGAAAATTTAAAGGAAGCAATCAGGTCTGAGATTTTTGTAGACAAGTCACTCTTTATCAGCAAAATCAGCGGTTTTATCAACACCAGACAGAAGTTTGTCTGCGTTTCGCGACCGCGCCGTTTCGGAAAATCCATGATCGGCGACTTGATGAAGGCATATTTTTCAAAAGGGTGCGATTCAAGAGAGATTTTATCAAACCTTAAGATTGCAACAGATCCGTGTTTTGAAGAAAATCTCAACAAATTCAACGTGCTGGCCATTGATTTAGGCGCAATATTCAGCACTTCACAAGATAAAAACGATCTTTTCAGCGAACTTCGTGAAGACTTCCGCAAAGAGTTCCCGCAGATTGAATTTTCTGAAAAAGATTCTGTGGCAAAAATGATTCAGCGCACCTACACAGAAACAAAAACGCAATTCATTATAATCATTGATGAATACGATGTTTTAGTTCGGGAGCAGATTTCCGAAGACATTTTTAAAGGATACCTTGAACTCCTCAATTCGCTTTTCAAAAATAATGAACTTTCTCCTGCCATTGCGCTGGCTTATCTCACCGGAATCCTGCCGGTCGTGCGTGACAAGGTCCAGTCAAAACTTAATGTTTTTGAAGAATCTACAATGCTTTCCCCTTTCGGTTTTGAAAAGTTTTTCGGCTTCACAAAAGAAGAAACACGGGCTCTCTGCAACGAATACAGTATGAGCTTTGAAGAATGCGAAAACTGGTATGACGGCTATAAAATCGGAGAACTTGAAATTTATAACCCCAATTCTGTCGTCAAAGCAATGATGCGCCGGAAATACGGCAATTATTGGACAAAAACAGGGTCTTATGAAGCCGTTTCGGATTACATTAAACTCGATTTTGATGGAGTGAAAACTGCTGTACTTGAAATGATATCAGACAGAGAAGTTCCTGTAAATGTTGATAATTTCAAGAACAGGCTCGACGAGATAAAAACAAAGGACAATGTTTTGACCTACTTAATCCACCTCGGTTATCTGAATTATAATGAAGATACAAAACTCTGCCGTATCCCGAACAGGGAGATAAAAGAAGAATGGATCTCCGCATTGCATGACGCCGATAATTTTGCCAAAATAGCCGAAATGATTGCCGATTCAGATAAATTGCTTTATCTGGCACAAAACGGTGAGGCCAAAGAAGTTGCCGCCGCTCTGGATAAAGCTCATGCTGAAGTTTCAAGCGTTTTGAACTACAACTTTGAATCGTCGCTTCAGGCCGCGATAATCCTTGCATTTTATACAGCGAAAACAAAATACACTATAATTCAGGAACTTCCTGCAGGCTACGGTTTTGCAGATATAGGTTTTATACCGCTCAACAAAAAGGATCCGGCAATGATAATCGAGCTCAAATGCAATCACAATGCAGACACGGCAATAAAGCAGATCAAAAACAAAAATTATCCTAAAGTATTTGAAAATTATTTGGATAATCTGCTGCTTATCGGCGTGAATTACGACAAAGAAACAAAAGTTCACGAGTGTGTGATTGAAAAATATCAAAAGTAGAATAAGCCGTGACTCTGACCTCGCCCCGATAATTTTATTCGTCTACAACCGCTGCAAGATCAACAAATAACCCCTCAAAAAAGCATCACGGAATAGACATTTTCCGACTTTTCAATATTTTTCGGGTCAAAAAAGACGACTTTTCAATATTTCATTCCGGTTATTCTTCACGGCTCAGCACCGAGCATCTTTTTTCGACCAACGCAAAGAACGGTTCCGTCAGGTCTTCCAAAAAACACTCAACAAACTCACGGTCTATTTTTTTCGCAACCTCGACACTCCGTTCAATCATTCTGCGTGCAGCTTTTTCGTTCAAACCTAAATTTTCCGCAAGCCGCAAAAAGTCACTTTTTTTAAGATTTCTCTTTTTTCCGTTCAGAGTCAACGCCGTCTCCTCGGTATCCGCCGGATTGACGATCTGAACAGAAAGAAGATCGTAGGCGGCAGACAGCACAAAAATCGAATCAGCGGTCTCGATCAGTGAAAAATTTTTCAAATGCATATCGTTGTTACCGATTATGAAACAAAAAAGCAGGCGGTTGAAAAAATCACTTTTGTCCGCAACCGGCATTGCCGAATATTTTGAAATAATTTTGCCGCACTGTTCATAAGAACCCTTGTATTTGTCTTCCGTCAGACGCTCACCAAGCTGACAGAAATCCTCCATAGCAATTTTTTCATCGGCTCTGTCTATTCGTTTGGCAATATAAGCCAGACTGCCGTCAACCATTTGAAAAAGTGCGTTAGGTACTGTTTTGATCTTCCACAACCCGGCGAGCTTCATTGCAACGAACTCGCTTTGTGGCAGCTTCTGAAACTCGTTGCTTTCCGGTTTCAAAATGTAGCCGGCCGGATACCCTACAAGAGTAAGACGTGATTTTCCTGCCGAGGATTCAAGGTGAAGCGAGATCTTTTTCTGCACTCCGGCGACAGTTTTGCCGGTCTTTACCGATTTTTCAGCGAGATCTTCAAGATTTTCCTTGTTGAGTTCGATAGTCGGCAGATCTTTTGTGCCGAAAAACTTTTTGATGCAGCTCAAATGATAGTGCGAATTCGTATCCTCAAGCGGCTTTCCACAGCAAAAGCAACGTTTTTCATTCATGTTTTCCCTCCGTATTTTCCGGAACGACACTCACCGCACCGATGCAGTCCCTGGAGGCTGTAAGAAGGATCCCCATCCGATCGCGCGGATCAAGTTTCCAGCTTTTCACCGTGATCTCCAGAAGCCAGCCCTCGGGGATAAGCCCGTCAAAAAAAGGAAAAAGTGTCTTTGAAAAATAAGTTTCCTCTCTAAGCGGAAGAGTCTGGCTTACAGCATGAGCTTCATGGCTTCCAAGAAATCCTTTATCGTAAAGGAACTCATATCCCGCCTCTGTCTCCGAGATCACACCCGCTTTTTTATCCTTAAAAAAGACTGTTCCGCGACGAAATTCACTCATTTTTGATCACCCTCTCCATTTTCCCGCTCGATCCTGACCACACCGAGGCAGCAGCCGAACATCTCCAGCGCCTGGTTAACTTTATCCGTGCGGCAGCTTTTTTTCCCTTGTTCAAGCTCTCGGACAAAGCGCAACCCCAAGCCCGAACGCAGAGCAAATTCCTCTTGTGTCAGCCCCGCATCCTTTCTTTTTCTTTTGAGAAATTCCGAAATTGTTTCCATAGCACATCTCTCACACCCTTTCGGGTATAAACTTATCAAAACAATGCTTTTAACACCCCCTTCGGGTATAAAACAACAACAAAACACATAAATTATACCCAAAAAGGTATCATTTGCAACTATTATTTCCTGATATCAGATTATTCCACCGCTTTCATTCCGTCCAGAATGGCGTCTTCCATCGCGGAATATGTCCATTTTCCGTATCTTCCGGCGAGTTTGACGGAGTTGTTTCCGCACCAGTTTCTGATGAGTTTCATGTCGTCGAAGTATTCTTTGTGGTAGATGACGTATCCGGCGTCGATCTTGCGGTAATCCATGAATTCGATGTCGTTTTCGGTTGAAATGAGTCCCATCGCAAGCAGGAGTTCGATGCTTTTCTGCCTGAATTTTTCAGTGTCGATGCTCTCTTCCTGATGAGTGAATTCGATATAGGCACTCCCCTTGCCTGCCGGAGACAATTTGCTGTAAATATTGGAAAAAGATCCGACTCTATAGGGCATGAACTTCTCTTCCGGAATGTAGAACCAGTGCCCCTTATGCCCGCACGGCTTTTTGAAAGCGGCGTTGAAGTAGCTCACGTGCGCGATCTTCATTCTGTCGGCGATCTCGCGCGCCGGAAGCGTGTCTGAAGCGGTCAGAAGTTTCAAAAATTTGTTGAGCGGGATCGTGTTTATGAGTTTTTCATATTCGATTTCCATTCCGTTGCTCAGTTTCACCTTTTTTTGCGCCGCATTGATCGAAACAGGCTCTGCGTTGAATATGAATTTTTCCTTTTCGCAAGTGTCAAAAAGTTTGTTCGGCAGCTCTCCGATGCCGTTTTCTGCAGGATAAAAAAATTTCGCGTTGTAACCGATATTTTTCTGTTCCGGAGAAG
The DNA here is from genome assembly GCA_905235605.1 of uncultured bacterium. Taxonomy (GTDB): domain Bacteria; phylum UBP6; class UBA1177; order UBA1177; family UBA1177; genus UBA1177. The sequence continues at coordinate 23,026 of CAJOMF010000049.1, read as the reverse complement.
TAACGGCACCTTCGATCACCTGCTCCAGCGTGGGTTTAGGCACGTAATAGTCGCACCAGTGGCTCGCGTAATCCTTCGGGTGGACGGTGTAGATCTTGGTGTTGTATGGGATCATGAAGTGCTTTGAAATCCCCTCGCCTAGATAGGCCATGCACCACTCGTAGAAATTTTCGTGAGCCTTTGACTTATCGTTTTCGTAGTATGCTTTGACGAAGCCAAGAACGCACTCCTTTATCACCTGCGGAGGCAAGCCGAAAGTGTTCGACTGGAAAGGATATTGCGTAAAAACACCGTGCGAAAAAACGAAAGTTCTGCGTTCTATTTCAACGTAATTTTCCCCGAGAAGCCGCGTCATCAGAGAACGAACCTCGGATGTTTTCACGTGAAACCAATGCCCGGTCTGGTCAAAAATGAAGCCGTTTTTCTTCTCGCTCGTGCAAATCCCGCCGACATGGTCACTTTTCTCGACGACAAGGAAATCCTTCCCTTTTGCATGATATGCAGCCGAAAGACCGGTGAGGCCGGCACCTAAAATAAGTATGTCGGTTTTCATTTTACAATTTTACTCCTATGTTTATTTCCAAATTCATTCTTAGAAAACCACTTTTCTGTTCCGCTCATTAACTCCCAAAGATAGTAATTTGATCCAAATTTTCCACCTCAATTCCTTACGAGTCCAAATTTTGCGGATCGGAACAAGAAATCAAGGGTGAGATCAATAAAAGTCGGGTATGAGGTCTATTCAGCCTACAAACTTGTATCCATTGTCTTCAATAACTTTGCAGACGGCGGCTTCATCAAATTCGTCGGAAAGGGTGAGGACTGCTTCGCCTTTTTCGTGGCGGACTTCAGCCGACTCGATAAAAGGAAGTCCTTCGAGCACTTTTTTGACTCTCGCTTCGCAGTGCGGGCACATCATCCCTTCGATTTTTACTGTTTTTTTCATGTTTTTGCTCCTTTTTTTGTTAAAGTTTTCCGATATTTCCATGCTTAAGTCTATTGCAGAAAAACCTAATACTTTAAGAGGTTTATCGTGTTTCGCGTTGTATATTTTAAATAGATTTATCCTCAAAGCGTTCATGCAGACGGTGAAACTTGAAAGGCTCATAGCCGCGGCACCTATCATGGGGTTCATTTTCCACGCGAAAAGCCCTGCTGCAAGAGGGATGCAGACGACGTTGTAGAAAAACGCCCAGAAAAGGTTTTCGTGAATGTTTTTAAGGGTTTTACGGCTCAGCCTTATTGCTGCCGCAGCATCGGTGAGTGAGCTGTTCATCAGAACTATGTCCGCGCTCTCTATCGCGATATCTGTTCCCGCACCTATCGCGATGCCCGTATCAGCCTTTATCAATGCGGGTGAATCGTTGATCCCGTCTCCTACGAATGCGACTTTTCCGTATTTCTGCATCAGAACGACTGCCGCCGCCTTTTCTTCGGGGAGAACTCCCGCGATAACTTCGTCAACTCCCGCTTCTCTGCCTATTGTCCGTGCCGTTCTTTCGTTGTCGCCCGTGAGCATTACGACTTTTAGCCCCATTTTGTGCAGTTCTCCGATCGCTTTTGCCGAATCGGGCTTGATAGCATCTGCAACGGCGATTATTCCGAGAACGGTTTCGTTTTCGCAGAAATAAAGAGGAGTTTTGCCTGCTTCAGCTAATAGTGATGCGGCTTTTGTGAATGTTTCGGGCAAATTTGCAACGCTCGTCATATATTTTTCACTTCCGCCGCGAAGGAGGCCGCTTTTGGTATTGGCTTCAACGCCGTTGCCCGGCAGAATGCGGAAATCTGTCGTTTCGACAGGGCTCAGAGCTATCTCTTCAGCTTTTTTTACTATCGCTTTTGCCAGAGGATGCTCGCTTTTCATTTCAAGCGAGAACGCCTTTTTCAGAAGTTCCTCTTCAGTGATGCCTGACGCGGGCAGGATGTCGGTGACTTCAGGCTCTCCAGAAGTGATTGTGCCGGTTTTGTCGAGTGCGACGATCACAGTTTTTCCGGCAGATTCCAAAGCTTCGCCGCTTTTGAAAAGTATCCCGTTTTTAGCTCCGACGCCGTTTCCTACCATTATCGCAACTGGTGTCGCAAGCCCCAGAGCGCACGGGCAAGAGATCACGAGCACCGATATAGCCCTTGCCAGTGCGAATGCTAAAGTTTCACCTGCGATCAGCCAGCCGGCACACACGATAGAAGCGATTATGATGACGGCGGGAACGAAGTATGCCGAAACTTTGTCCGCTATCCGGGCGATAGGCGCCTTTGTCGCAGCGGCATCAGAAACAAGGCGGATGATGCGCGCCAAAGCTGTGTCCTCGCCGACTTTTGTCGCTCTGCAGGTGAGGTGCCCCGTCTGATTTATCGTCGCCGCGCTCACGTTTTCACCGATATTTTTGTCAACAGGGATCGATTCACCCGTCAAAGCCGATTCATCAACTGAACTTTCTCCCGAAATGACGACTCCGTCGACCGGAATTTTTTCGCCGGGTCGTACTATAAACGTGTCTCCGACTTTGACTTCATCAGCTTTTACCTCAGTTTCAACGCCGTTTTTCAAAATGACTGCTTTCACCGGAGCGAGCTCGATGAGCCCTTTCAGCGCGTTAGTCGTTTTCCCTTTTGAGATCGCTTCAAGCATCTTTCCGACCGTTATCAGGGCAGGGATCATCGCCGCCGATTCAAAGTAAAGGCTCGAGTGATAAAGTTCTGCGGCATTCTCCGGCTGCGTTAACATTTCGCAGACTACTGCAAGGCTCCAGCCGAAAGAGACCGACGAGCCGAGCGCCACCAGAGTATCCATATTCGGAGATCTGCGGAAAAGCGCGCCTAATCCGTTTACGAAAAACTTCCGGTTCACAATCATCACAATGAGCGCGATCACCATCTGCAGAAGGGCGAGGATTATGAAGTTTCCGTGCAGAGAAGCGGGCAGGGGAAGGTGCAGCATATTGTGCCCCATCGTGATATACATGAGAAGAAGGAGAAAAACTGCCGAAACGACGAGACGCCTTTTAAGAACGGGGGTTTCGCGGTCTTTCAGAAACTCCTTTTCGCTTTCAAAAACCGAATTTTCCCGATTTTCATCCTTGAGTTTTGCGCCGTAGCCTGCATCAACGACCGCCTTGATGACTTCTTTTTCGCTGGCCTGGCCTTCGACGCCCATTGAATTGGTGAGCAGACTCACGCTTACAGATTCAACTCCGCTCACCTTTGACACAGCCTTTTCGACTCTCGCCTGACACGCCGCGCAGCTCATTCCTGTAACAATGTAGTGTTTCATGAAACCTCTTCCTCAAAAAAACACTGAAATATACAATATAAAATTGAGTTTACAAGGTTTGAAATTTAACGAATGGTGAAAAAACGTCATGAAAGTTATTGGAAATTGATTTTTCCATAATATAATGCCGTGGTTTTTGACGGAGGATATGGGGCTTGAGATCGGAACAACTTATGAATCCGGACTTAAACATAAAGCGGCAGATCGATGAATACAAAAATTCCATGGCGCGGTAAATTTAAATCAAGAGGTGAAAAATGGAAACACGGAAACAAAGCAAAACGCTTGAAGAAATTGTTGCTGAACTCGACAGAAAGACTTTGAACAGTCTTGTATGCCGTCATGCCGACAATGACGAGGACTTTAACTGGATGATTTTAAAAGCCGCAATGAGCAAAAATGACGTTTACGAGGATATAAAAAACGAGATTGCTTCAATCAAAAAATCAAAAAGGTTCTACGACTGGCGTACTCGCGGAGAACTTTACTCCAAGCTCGGGAACATTCTTGAAGCAATAGAACTGAATATAACCGACAGTGAGCAGGGAATTGACCTGACACGCAGATTTCTCCTTCTTGACACGTCGATAAGGTGCGATGACAGTGACGGAGGACTCGGAGAGATTTTCAATTACGATGCAGTCGAATTGTTGAAAAAGTTTGCTCCTGCATACGCTGACAAGGAAAAACTCGAACAAATAGTCTATAAGCTTATTGAAATAAACGATTGCGGCTGTCATGACGGAGTTTTGGAAGAAATCGGGGAAATTCTGCCCGAAAAAAATATCCGCTCACTTATGACAAGAGATTTTTCCAGAGATCGTGATTACATAAAACCACAAATGGCGTTTGCTTTAAAGGATGCCCCTTTATTTGAAAAACTTCTGGCTGAAACAAGACCAAACGGTTTCGGCAACTGCGATCTGACAGAACTCGCTGAGTGCTGGATAGCATACGGTGACCTCGGAAAAGCACTTGAATATGCTCTGAAAATCGATCACAATTTAAATTATTCATACAAAAAGGACGATCTCCTTGAAGAAATCTACACAAAAAACGGCGACATCGAGGCATTGAAGAAACTTTATTCCGAGAATTTTATGCGGTCCCATTCTGATGAAACAAAAGAAAAAATTCTAAAAAATTTCGGAATCGACTTTTTCAACGATCTTGTCAAGCAAAGAATTGAAATGGTAGAGGTTCTATCAGGATGAAGCGGTTTTTCTGCTGCAATACAAAGATGCGGCAGCTGCCGAAAAATATCTTCTTGCAAGAAAAGACAAACTTGATCAAATATATTTCCATTCAGATTTCATAAAGATGGTGAAAAAAGAGTTTTCTCCGCTCGCCCAGACCATCGTGCTGCGTGTGCCGCTCAATTATTATCTGGAAAGTGCCAACACAAAATATTATCCTACCGCCGCAAAACATCTGAAATATCTTACTGAAATCGCACCTTTAGTCACAGACTGGCAGGATGTTCAGCCGCACGATGAATTTATGGAAGTTATAACCGCCAAACATTACAGAAAAAAATCATTCTGGAGATATTTCGAATAAGACAAACTTTTGACAAAAAATCCTTATTGCATTTTTCTTGAAATTCCTTAAAATATTGAGGTTTTTGATTGGAGCGGTTGTAATCATGACATGTTTTGAAAAAGACACCGGCTTAAACAGTTGTGTTACCGAAGAAATCAGCGAACTGGCAAAACGCTGCGGCGTTGAAAAAGTCGTTCTTTTCGGTTCACGCGCAAGAGGCGACTACAAAAGGGCAAGCGACATTGATTTGGCCGCAGAAGGCGGAGATGTTGACTTGTTCAGGCTGCTTGTCGAAGAAGAGACATCGACTTTGCTGCAATACGATGTGGTAAATTTGAACTGGAACACAAATACCGAACTTGCGGAAATCATAAAAAACGAGGGAGTGACGCTCTATGAAGAAGTTTGACAACTACAAAAGCAATCTTTCGGTGCTTGTCCGTGCTGATTCTCAGGACACCGGCAATGAATTCATTATCGGCGGAATCATTGACAAATTTTTTTTTCAATTCGAATTATCTTGGAAAGTTTTAAAGGAGCTTCTTGCGTACGAAGGCATTGCGGCTGCACAGAGCGGAAGCCCCCGCGAGATAATCAAAGAAGCCTACAAATGTTACCCGTTTATTGACGAAAAAATCTGGCTTTCAATGCTTTCCGAAAGGAACAATCTGGCACATATCTATGATCAAAAAGCGGCGAAACGATTGGTTCAGCGCATAATCGGCGAATACATCCCCGTTTTTGTCGCACTGGAAAAGAATATTTCTGAAAAATATCCGGATCTTTAAATTATTTTTCAATTTTCATTTCATTGGTTTTTGCCGGAGCGCGGGCGGCTCGTCTGCAAATTAAACGGTTGCTGAGCCTTGTCGAAGTAAAAACTTTTCACTACGACGCTATATGTCGTAGCAGACTTTTACAATCCATTTTCAGGTCGGGCGGAAATGCCCGGGGTTTATTTATTAAGGCGCAGACTCGCGGAAGAAAAGAGGAAAAAATACATTTAAGTTATTGGAAATAGTTTTTTTGTTTAATATAATGCCGTGGTTTTGAGGGGGAGGGAGAAAACATGAATGAAGAAGAGAAAAAATTGTACGAAGAATTTCAAGATAAATTTCCAATAGACAAGTTAGAAGAGATGACTTTGGAAAGATATACTGCTATTTCCAAAGAAGGATTTTCGTTTTGGATTCTCGACGATATATTTGGCACCACCAATTACCAAACATATAAAATAAATTTAGGAATTTACAAATATGAGAAAAATCCCAAATTTGGAAGCACAAAAAACACTCCACACGGTTTTGATGATACTTATGCTTGGAAATATGATACCGACAGAGACAGAGCCTTTCGTATTATAAAAAACCGAATAATTGAGACAGCTACCAATGCAAAAAACTATTCCCAAAATCAGGACAAGCAATATCTAAAAAATATTGATAAAATCTATTTGCCGCCTGTGTATAAATGGAAAATAGCCTTTCTTTATTCTGGCCGAGAGTTGATTAATTGCTACTCTGTTAATAAATTGAAAGAATTGTTGAAGAATTTGCAACCAAATGTAAAGACCTCAATACCAATTTCGGATTTGCAATTTCAACTCGTCAATATAAAAAAGGAAAATCCGACCAAGTTTAACGAAGCATTTGATTCTTTGTGGTCAAAAGACAAAAATAACAATAATAATGAGGATAAAACCATGACAAACACAACAACATCAAAACTCACACAAGAATGTGCCGAACTTCTCAGACACACCAGAAACATCATTCTTCATGGAGCACCTGGCACGGGAAAGACTTATCTCGCAAAGAATGAAATTGCTCCAAAACTTGCAGAATTGTTAGGAGTAAACAAAGATGATGTCGAAATTGGTTTCGTTCAGTTTCATCCGAGCTACGATTACACTGATTTTGTGGAAGGAATCAGACCGACAACAGATGGAAAGTTCAACTTAGAGGATGGAATTTTTAAGAAATTCTGCGAAAAAGCCTTAAAAAATTGGGTAGATAATACAACACCAATCGAAACACTAAAAAAAGAAAAATGTGTCGAGGAAAAGGTAACTTCTTTCGTTTATGATTCAATTGATAACAACAAAAAATTTGAAATCAAACAAAGAAACGAATTTTCAATAACAGAACTGACTGAAAAAGATATAAAAATCTATATCCCTGGAAATGAAAAGACAAAAGAGCTTAGTTTGTCAAGGAAAGAACTAATCTCACTGCTTTCCGCCAAGAAAGAGATAAAAAATGTTAAAGAAATTCGTGAATTTTTTAATAATACATGGAACAGGCAACATGATTCTTATTTGTTTTCACTCTATCAAGAAATAAACAAGATGAAAGACCTGAAAACACCACCTAAGCTTTCCAACGAAAAGAAGAATTTTGTCTTCATCATTGATGAAATCAACCGTGGTGAACTTTCCAAAATTTTTGGAGAATTGTTCTTTTCTATTGATCCTGGGTATCGGGGTACAGACGGCAAAATCCGTACGCAATATGCAAATATGGAAACTGAGCCGAATGAATTTGATGAGATTCTGGGAATCACAGACAGCGATAATTTCGGTCACTTTTTCGTTCCCGAAAATGTCTATATCATCGGCACAATGAACGATATCGACCGCAGTGTAGAAAGCATGGATCTGGCAATGCGTCGCAGATTTACATTTAAGGAAATAGCTGCCGAAAAATCCCAAGAAATGATACTTACAGAAAGCAATGAAAAGCTCCATGATATTTCGGATAAAATAGAAAAATTAAAAAATCGAATGACTAATCTGAATAACAAAATCATCGATCCTGAGATCGGATTATCAAACGATTATCAAATCGGAGCCGCTTATTTCCTGAAATTTGCAGATTATTACAATAAAAACAATGATGGCGAGGCTTTTAATGCCCTTTGGAAATACAACCTTGAACCGCTTTTGAAAGAATATCTCAGAGGTCAAGGCGATATTGAAAGTAAATTGGATATGCTTAAGAAGGCCTACGACAACCAGGATGAAACTACTAAAGACAACACAGACAAACCTCAGAAGTAATGTTTAATATCAAGTTACACGATAACAATTACCAAGGTTTTAATATTGCTGATGAAACTGTCCGCAAAGCATTGGATTCTATCAATCACAAATCTCTGCGCGAACTTGAAGAAAAAGGGCTAATTGTTTTCCCGAGCAAAGAGACTTCATCTGATTTGGATAACGATAAAAACTTCATTATCTCCATTCAAGACCTCACAACAGACAATACTGTCATAAAAACCGGCAATATCATGGGATTTTTCTCAATCGGTGATGTTCAGATTGAAATTCGTTCCCGTTTTGACACAGATGACAAGCAGTTTTTCCTGCACTATATGCTTTCAAAAGTGTGCAATGTCGCGCCGACAATTGAGCTGACCGATGCAAACCGCGATCCGTTTTATGAGTTTTGCGTTTATCTTTTTCCGACATTCCTGAAAAAAGCAGTAACTCAAGGCTTGTTCAGAACCTATGTGACTCGTGAATACAACGATTCAAATATCAGAGGCGTTATCGATTTTCCGCGTCATTTCAGGAATAACATCCCTTTTAACGGCAAAATTGCCTATCGGACACGCGAATACAGCCACGACAATTTCACAATGCAGCTTGTCAGGCACACGATCGAGTTCATTTCTGAGAATAACAGTCTGCGCAAGATCCTTTCGATTGGCGAAAATATGCGCAATGCACTCCAAAGCATTCGCGGATGCACGGAAAGCTACTCAAAATCAGCAAGAACTTTCATCATAAACAAGAATCTGAAACCGATCACGCACCCTTATTACACCGAATATGAGCCGTTGCGAAGACTGTGTCTGATGATTCTGACTCACAAACGGATTTCATACGGTCAGACAAAAGAACATCAGATAAACGGAATTCTGTTTGACGGAGCATCACTTTGGGAAGAGTATCTTTGGACGCTTCTCAAACCCTATGATTTTCGGCATCCTCAGAACAGAGAACGTTCAGGCGGGATCAGAATGTTTGCCAAGAACAACGAATCTGATGATCTGGAGCAGACTTTTGATAATTTCGACAAAAACTACAGAAAAATCTATCCCGATTTTTACAAAGAAAACTGCTGGATTCTAGATGCAAAATATAAACATTTGCAGAATGGTGTCGGACGCGAGGATTTATATCAGATTGCAACCTATATGCATACGATGAAAATTAATAAAGGAGGATTTATTTATCCTTCGAATTCCAATACTGATTCAAATTCAAAACCATGGGGACTTGCAGGATATGGTGGAACAATCCATGTCTGCGGCATGAAAATCCCGACAGAAACAGCTGATTTCAACGCTTTCAGCGAAGAAATGAAAGATCAAGAAAATCAACTGCTTAAGCTCGTCATCAACCAACTAAAAGCCTAATATTATCCAACACAAACCAAAAAATTTTTTACTACGACGCTATATGTCGTAGCGGACTTTTACAATCCGTTTTTAGGTAGGGCAGAAATGCTCTGGTTTTGAAAAATGTTTAAAAATGGAGATTTACATGACAATTTTGGATGGAAAAATGGTACAAGAACTTTTAAACAATGGGATGAAGGAAAGATTCGACACCTTTATGAAAAAATACAATGATACGGTAAAACTTTACAACAGCAAGCGCAGAACGATCCTTGATAGCGACAGTTCTCTTCAACTCGGAAATGAAGAAAAACCGCTTATTGACGAGAATAAAGGAGGACATCAAAATGGCGAGATTAAAACCAGTCTGCTATCTTTAAATTCGGGATATTCTCAAAATGCTTTGTGTTGTGGGTGACAAGAGTCATTTTGTTCGAAATTGCGCTCGCAGCAATAAGCAAATCCATATCGTCAATGACTTTGCCTGTTTTCTGCGTATGAGCTTTTATTTCGCCGAACACATCCATAACATCAGCATCAACATCAATCAATGGAAATATGGATTTTACAGCTTCAACTGTTTGCAGATTTTTTTCTACAGCACTCGATTTTTTCGCGCCGAAAACAAGTTCTCCGTAAGAAATCACCGAGACAAACATATCTTCGTTTTTGTATTTCAGAAAATTGGCATTTACATTGCCCATGTTTTTCAAGCGGTAAATTATGATATTGGTGTCAATCAAAAAGCGCATTGTTCTCTCCGAAGCGGTATGAATTGACGCGGCTATTCGCTATATTTTCAAGAACTTTTTCCGCGTTTTCGTCTCCATCCCATGATAATTTCAAGAATTTCTGAGCCGGAGTTTCTTCATCGTCTTTGGAATTCAGCTTTCCGAGCGAAACAATCAGGTTGTAAACAACCGTCTGCTGCTCTTGCGTGAGTGAACTCAGCGCTTGTTCGAAAATTTCGAAACTCATTTTCACCTCCATCCGTAAAAACTGCCGTATTATACTCGATTTTTGGAAAAAAGCGAGAGGTTTTTTGATTTTACATTTCTCCAAATAGCCCAAAAAAATTTTCACTACGACGCTATATGTCGTAGCGGACTTTTACAATCCATTTTCAGGTCGGGCAGAAATGCCCGGGTTTACTAGAGTTATTAGAAATGGAGAGAAAAATGATCTCAAAATTCAACGAAAAAGAGAAAAACTCAATCAAAGTCTGTGCTTACAGATTAGTTGAGCAGGTAAGAAGGTTTCGAAAAAAATTCTCAACCGAAGAATTTGAGGATTTTCCCGACAATCCGAATTGTCCGAAATTTATGATTATTAAAATCGACGAGCGCAGCACAAATTTATCGGACGGCGATTATTATGAGGCAGTTCGGGCAAATTGGAGAATAATGCCAAAAAGAGCCAACAAATATCCTTTTGTTCTCGCCGTTAAAGATGAAATCGTTGTCGGAGTTTACCGCGTTCACAAGTGGAGAAAAACGCCGGACGGCAACAGTGCATACTTCAAGGGAGAACCGGCGAAGAAAAAAGCAGAAGATTATTTCATTCACAAGAGAATCCCGAAAAAATATAGAAAATGCCCGAATCCTGTGAGTTATTGCACACCGAAAAAAGACTTTAAAGGACAATTCCGGGCATCTCTTCAGAAATAAAATCAAAAAAACGTCACTAAAGTCATCTGATTTTATGTCTGGTTAAATAAAAAACGCATGATTTTAACGCGTATTTTTATGTAAATTTTTAAATTTTATCAAATGTTAATATTTTAATTTGATATTTATTTGAAAATATTTATTGTAAACCTGTTATTGGTCTATTGTGTAGAGCAGACATGGAAAATGAAATCTTAACACCGCAAATAAAAATCGAAGACAAAATATTGGTGATCCGCGGCCAGCACGTGATGATAGACCGTGATCTTGCCAAATTTTATAGGGTAGAAACAAAAGTTCTGAACCAAGCTGTAAAAAGAAATATCGAAAGGTTCCCTGAAGATTTTATGTTTGTGCTTACCCAATCTGAAAAAGAAGAACTGGTCACAAATTGTGACCGGTTCAATATCCTAAAACATTCCTCGACTTCACCATATGCCTTTACCGAACAAGGTGTGGCCATGCTGGCATCAGTTTTGAAAAGTGAAGTCGCTGTCGAAGCAAATATTCAAATTATGCGTGCATTTGTTGCTGTCCGCCGATTTTTGCAGAACAATTACAAACTTTTTGCTGAAATCGACTCAATAAAAAAGCATCAATTTGAACACGATATTCACTTGATCGAATCCGACAGGCGCATTGACGAACTTTTCGACAAAATGGACAGATACAAGATCGAATACAGACAGGGAATCTTTTTCAAAGGGCAGATTTTCGATGCCTACGCAAAATTCGAGTCATTTATAGCGGAAGCCGAGAAAGATATTGTTTTGATTGATAACTATGTCGATTTAACGGTTTTGGAAAGACTCACTAAAAAGCAGAAAGATGTAAAAGTTACGATTTATACCCGTCAGAAGACTGAAATATCGGCTTTGGATATTCAAAAATTCAACGAACAATATCCATCAGTTACGCTCAGATACACAGAAAACATTCATGACAGATTTTTGATAATCGACAACAAGATCCTTTATCATATCGGAGCATCGCTAAAGGATCTGGCAAAAAAATGCTTTGGCTTCGAAATTATGGATTCGTCGTGGATCGCGGAAATTCTGCGGAATTTGTGAACCTCTGCATTGCACAACAAAGAATGGTTTGACCATATTGATCTACAAGAGATTCAGAATAAACCAAAAAAATTTCCCCTACGATGCTATATGTCGTAGCAGACTCTTACAATCCATTTTCAGGTCGGGCAGAAATGCCCGGGTTTATTTATTGAAAAATGGAGAGAAAAATGAAAAAATTATTCGTCAAATTGAGTGTTTTGGCGGCAATCTTGTTGATTGTTTCGTGCGGAGGAAACACGCAAAACAAAAGCGATAACAACGAAGCAAGTGACAGCAATGACAACGGCGCGGAAACTTCTGACTCGGACAAAAACCAGGAAGAGAATGAATCTCAAACATGCGAAAGCGGCCAATTCAAATGTGTTGATTCAGAATCACATTATTGCAACAGCTTCGGCACATGGGTCTATGATGCACGTTGCGAAAACGGCTGTGATCCTTCCACAGGAAAGTCCCTGACTAATTCGGAAAACGATGAGATTCCAGACACAACAACCGATACTGATCCCGATAACAGCGATGATGATGTAACGGATTCCGGCAATGACAGCGACAGTGAAAATCCTGACGATTCCGAGACTCATCCTGAATGCTCAGACAATTCGTTTAGATGCCAAAACGAGTTCAGCCAGACTTGCAATTCCGGGAAATGGCAGGACTTTGAGGAATGCAGTTACGGATGCAACACTTCAACAGGCAAGTGCAAACAGGCGGATGATTCTAACGACTTTGGCTGCACTACCGGCAAGCACAAATGTACAGCTGCAAATTCATCATTCTATTGTCAGGACGGTTTCTGGACTACTTATGAATACTGCCCTTACGGATGTGATTTGCCTACAGGAGAATGTAAACCCGCCGATTGCTCAGCCGGAGAATATCAATGCAACGGATCTGAGACCTATCCAGTTTCCTACTATTGCAATAAAGGACTTTGGCGAATGTATGAAACATGCTATGAAGGTTGCATCTCTTCCACAGGAAAATGCAAAAAATCCTGCTATAAAATAGATAATAAAATATGGTCACCCTCATCTGTCTCGACAGTCAATCAGGAAGAAGCTTTGGAATATTGCAACAATTTGACGCTATGCGGATACAGCGACTGGCATTTGCCCAATATTGATGAATTGAGAACTCTGATTAAAGACTGCCCTTCCACAGAAACCGGCGGATCATGCGGCGTTACCGAAAATTGCCTTTCTTCTTCATGCTGGAACGACTGTTCTTCATGTCCTGAGATATCTTCAGGCGAGCAGAGTTACAGTAAATTGAGCGGCGGCGGTTGGCTTTGGTCTTCTTCCATCAAATCCGATGATCCGGATTATGCTTTGGGAGTGTTCTTCACAACTGCAAGCATAGGCTTTTACCGTAAAAACGATCGTTATGTCTGGATGTATGCCGCTTGCGTCCGAAATGCGGATTAGTGCAGTTCCGTTTTTTTTTAAAATGCTGAAAAATGGAGGTTTACATGACAATTTTGGACAAAAAAATGGCACAAGAACTTTTAAACAATGGGATAAAGGAAAGATTCGACGCCTTTGTGAAAAAATACAATGATGCGGTGGAAATTTACAACAGCAAGCGCAGAACGATCCTTGATAGCGACAGTTCTCTTCAACTCGGAAATGAAGAAAAACCGCTTATTGAAGGAACATACTCTTTCAATAAAGACGGAACTATTGATATCAGCGGTGATTTCACGATGCATGAAATATACGATCTGGATGTCGATACGAAAACTTGCAAAGAAGAGCCTGTTTTTGTGATCGATGACTTTCCGTTCAAATTCAATCGGGTTTCTGGCGATTTCGAGATCCTTGCAACGGGCATAAAGGATCTGGATATGTTTCCCAGACTGGTCGAAGGCGGCGTTTCTATTTGTAGCAACTATGATCTTTTATCGGTCAAAGGTGTCGCCGGGAGCGTTGTTAAAGGAGAATGCGTAATCGAAAGCAAATCCGAAACAGTATATTTCCCCGATTTTGTCGGCAGAGATCTAGATATCAGCGACAGAGCTTGGAAAGTTATTTGTCTTAATAAAATCGTGCAGGTCGGCGGCTGTTTCTCATTCTTCAAGATTCGCAGCACTGACCCGCAAACAGCTGAAATCAAAGAAAAAGTTCAAGCCAAAGAGTATGATTTTAATGAGGATTTAGGTGAAAATGTTTATTGACCGTGAATAAAGGAGGAAATCATGACTCACATCATTTACAGAAAAGACCTTAAAAAGATTTTTGCCGAACCCAAAAATTTCCTGATTTCAGGGAAAGAGGAAGACAATGCGGCCTGCATCGATGCTTTACTGGAATTTTTTTCCGAGAAAGCTCCGAATGAAGTCAAATTCGTGCTCATCGACACGAGAAACACTTTCAAAAAGCACGAAAACGATCCGCACTTATTCTTGTCAAGGATCAGTGACCCTCTCGAAGGAGTGAAAACACTTGAACTTTTAGTCTCCGAGATGGAAAAACGTTATCAAATGCTGGAAGAAAATAATGTCAGAGACATTGTTGCATACAATCAGGAGGCAGATCCATCCAGCAGAATGCCTTTCATCAACATCATAATAGACCATTTGGATGATATCATAGCGCTTGATGATGAAAGTGCAGGAATCTCCATCGCAAGTATCGCGCAAAGGGGAAAATCATGCGGCATCAATGTTTTTGTCGCGCTCCGCAACATAAGGAGCGGAAGAAATAATCTCGGACGCATCAGAGCGAACATCGAGGCGACGATAGTTACCCCGAGATTCGACGATGAAGACATTTTTAAATTCTTTAAAATACACCTTGACGCACGTTCCTGTCTTTATGCCTTGTTTGAAAGCCCCAGTTATTTGGCAATAGTACAGGAGAAACTCGGAATAGAACCACTTTTCAATGAAATGGTCGATTTTATCTTTGAAAACGCTCACGAAATGCTTATGGAAAAATTCAATGTCGACTACAGCCGCGCCGCCAAAGCTTTGGAAATAATGAAGGAAACCATAAAGAAGAACTCTCCTTTTCCTTCTTAGCAAATCCGCATTTTAGCTGAAATTTTCAATTAAGTTATTGGCAATCTGAGATCGACTAAAACAGATCCGAATGAGTTCCGGTTCTTATTTTTCGTCCAGTGCGCTTTTGAAAGAGGAATATCTTTTGTATTTTTCGGGATGAAGAAGCATTTCCTGATATTCGCCCAACGCGGCAAGAGTTTCCTCGTTTGGAACTTTCGTTACAGGGAAAGGAAGACTCTGCGTTCTGACTGCCTGCTTCAGAAAGATCGTGACGGCTGTCGTGAGATCCATTCCCAAATCGGCGAAAAGCAGCTGCGCACTCCTTTTCAAATCGCTGTCCAAATTGATGTTTGTGCTCACTCTGGTCATTTTGTTTGCCTCCAAAACGTAAAAAAACAGCCGTATTATGCTTGTTATATGCGTTTTGTCAATATATTACGCGCAAAAACCGCACATTTTCATCAAAACCGGTTGCTGAACTCAGTCGAAGCAAAAAATAAGAACAAAGTTATTGGAAATAGTTTTTTGTGTAATATAATGCTGGGATTTTTGAGAGGGAGGAAAAATGATTTTTCAGAATTCTCAACAAACTCTTGAATGTTTTCTGAAAAACAAATTGAATGCCGCTTGCTTTCCGGAAAGTCTGAGAGCTTTGGATTTTGCCAAAGAAAAGCATACGGGACAATTCAGAAAGCCGAAAGAACTTGGAATCCCGTATATTAATCATCCGATAACAATGGCATGTCACGCTCTGGCGATGGGAATAAATAATGATGCGCTGATTGCCGCCATTCTGCTGCACGATGTGACCGAGGACTGCGGAGTTTTGCCGGAAAATCTTCCTGTATGTGCAGAAGCGCAGACAATCGTGCGTTTGGTAACAAAACCGAAAACTGTTTTTTCTGAAAAAAGAATACTATGCCGCCATCGCAAAAAATCCCGATGCTTCTTTTGTGAAGTGCATTGACAGATGCAACAATGTCAGCGGCATGGCAACAGGGTTTTCAACTGAGAAAATACTTCAATACATTGAAGAAACCGAAACTTACTACCCTGAACTGCTGAATGTTTTAAAAGAGATTCCGGAATACGGCAACATTGCATGGCTTCTGAGTTACCAGATTGGCAGTCTGCTCAAAACTGCAAAAAAACTGTTTAAAAAGGAGGAACTATGACTTTGGGAAAAGCTATCGTAAAAGAGAGCGAAACAGCTCTTTCAATATCCTGCGAAGATTATAATGTCGCAGTTTTCGGCGGTGCTGATTACGAATTTACATATACTTTTGACCCGATAAACAGAATTAAATTGTTGGATACTCTGAAAGCAGAGGGATTCTGCGGAACCACATCAGAAATAATCATAAAAAAGTTCGGAGAACATCTCGAATTGTGCGGTGTTTCGGCTTACTGCGACCAGCATGGAATCAAATACAAAACTTATTCTCACATAATTTAACTTAATGGAGGTTATCATGGGTTTTTTAAACGGTTTACTCGGAAACGCAAGCACTGTTTCAGTTGCAGAAGTAAAAAAGGAATGGGGAAAAATTCTGGCTCAGGGCGAAGAAATATCTGCAGCCTACAAATTGATTAGGGATTACATTATTTTTACTCCTAAACGCCTAATTCTAATCGATATTCAGGGAATCACAGGTAAAAGAATAGAAATTCAGTCTATCCCTTACAGGAGCATCCTTGGATTTTCAATCCAAACAGCCGGGGTTATGGATCTTAATGCGGAACTTTTCATTTGGGTTGCAAACAGAGCAGATGCAATTACCAGAACATTTGACAAAAACGTCAATATTTACGAGGTTCAAGCTATACTTGCAGATGCGATTGCCGAAAGTTAAGAGGTAAGAGATGAGCCTGTTTAATTCAGAAAAAGGCAAGACTGCCAAATTTAAACAAGAGCTTCAGAATAAAACCGACGAAGAACTTGAAAAAATCGCCAACACCGAAGCAAGAACATCGTTTTTCGGCTTTTCAAGCGGCGCAGCTAAGCAGAGACAGATTGCTGCATTCGAACTTTTACGTGAGCGCAGAGCAAAATCCAAATTCAAAAAATGTCCCTTTTGTGCAGAAGAAATCAGTGCTGAAGCAACTGTCTGCCGATTTTGCGGAAGAGACATCATAAAGTAAGATTGTACGCTATAAGTGGTGACATAAAACCGTAAATTTAACGGTCGGCAAAAAAAGTTATTTGAAATAAAAAAGTGCTTTCTGCCAATACACAGGAATCCTCTTCCGATTTTACTCCAGCATAGACAACGCTTCCTGAATAAGAGAATCGCTAAGACGAATACTGCTGTTTCTTAATTTGATTTTTATAAGCGAGACAATCGGGGTTGTATCTGAAATAACGATCATGCGGATTTGCTCCGAAGGTTTTTCAAAGCGGCAACATCACTTTCGAGCTCTTCTTTTGTCTGGTCGAGATAAGCTATTCCCAGAGAACTGTATATCGCAATCAGATCCATTTTGTGAATACCCAGTAATTCTGCGTCTTTTCCGTGTGAAATGACTTCATTTTTTATGAAGGGTAAAAGAATCATCGCATTTCGTGTAAGTGCTGCGCTTTCGTCTTCCACAGCAACATATTCCGCGATCGTGTCAGGAATTTTTATGGATATTGCTTTCATTGTCATGCCGCACCTCCATGCAAAAACGCTGTAATTTTATTGATTTTCCTGAAAAATGCAAGCCAAAACTAAAACCGCACATAACACTTTCCATGCAGATTTTCTTTGAAAAAAACTCTCCGTTGAAATAATAACTGCCGTATTCCACTGTTTTTTGGAGAGCGAAATGGCGAATTTGGAAAGAATTGCTTACATGAATCACCGTATCAAGACGCGCGGTTTTGTGACGCGGCAGGAAGTTGCGGAACGCTTTGAAGTCCACATCGACACGATCCTTCGGGATATCGGATATATGCGGGACTATCTTTCCGCACCGATAAAATACAGCCGCGAGCTTGGCGGATATGTTTACGATTCACCTTTCGAAATGCTTTTCGATTCGTTCGACGACGCTGTTTTTTACTATATTTTCGTTAGTCAGCTGAGTAATTCGATGAATCTGGACGGAATTCCTTATGTGCCTGTTATTTCTAAAGAAATCCTTTTTCTCTGAAGCAGAAACGGCATAAAGACCAGGTCACGAAAGAAACCGTTGTTGACGGGAAAAAATGTCTCGAGATCACTCTTCCGATCGGCGAATACCACAGTGAGATCATTGCCCGGGTAATGAGATATTCGCCTGAGTGCGAGATCGTTTCTCCCCCGTCGCTGCGCAAAGAGTGGCTTGACCACATCAAAATGATCTACAAAAAATATTGTAAATAATTTTTCAAAAAAATTTCACTACGATGCTATATGTCGTAGTGGGTTTTTACAATCCGTTTTCAGGTCGAGCAGAAAAGCCCGTGTTTGAAGATGAAAAACGACAAAAACGGAGGAAAACATGAACGAGAGAAACTCTCAACAGGAAAACACGGAGGAATTCAACAACGAGTTGCAGAAGACAACGCAGGAAAGAGCGAATGAACCTGAAAAATCAAAGAAAATCAGCTGGTTTGCAATGATTATCAAAATCATTATCTTTCCGCTGACTATAATTTCGCTTGTTTTCTCAGGTGTCGGACTGCTCTTTGCGATACTTCAGATAATTTCAAATGTCAGCAAAAAGCATCACGCTCCGATAGGTCTCGAAGCAAGGTTCTGCCTGAGATACGGACTGGCGGGAATGATAGCGACAGGACTCTTTTTCATCACGAAAAAACTGCATTCGATATACAAAGAATATACGCTGCACGCCATTCTTTTCTGGATAATCGTTGCCGTAATAATCGTTATTGCCGAGCCTCAGTTTTATATCGATTTCCTCAATATGATCCGAGAGTTCAAATAATCAGACGCCGATTCGGCAATTACCTACAAAACAATTTGCGAAGATATTTACGCCACGGATTTCTCTCTTGCATTTTTCTTAAAATTCCTTAAAATATTGCGTTTTTTGTTAGTAAGGAGATTTCAATGAAAGAAGAGCCGAACGAACTTGATTCAATGTGCGGAATTTCCGACGAAGAGCTTACCAAACGCTTCAAGGAAGCAGTCAGAATCGATAACGAAATCAAGCGCATAAAAGGCAATCCTATCGCCGGTTACGACGCAGAAAAGAATGAAGCATATCTTGAATTCGCCGACGGTCACAGAGAATACATCCATGCAAAATCAGAAGAAGCCTGAAATTATCGTTTTCGCAGGTCCTAACGGCAGCGGCAAATCTACAATCACCCGCTTTGCAAAAGTCATCGAGCCTTATATCAACGCCGACAATATCAAAAGTGTCAATCACTGCTCAGACTTGGAAGCCGCTCAAATTGCTGAAAAGATGAGAGAAGATGCCCTCGCAGGACAGAAGAGCTTCACTTTTGAGACTGTGCTTTCAACCGAGAGGAACTTGAACCTGCTCAAAAGAGCAAAGGAAAACGGATATTTTATCCGTTGCATTTATGTCCTCACACGCAACTGCAACATCAATATTGCCCGCGTAAAATCACGCGAAGCGAACGGCGGACACGGAGTTCCGGAAGAAAAGATCGTTTCACGCTATAAAAAAGCTCTCAATCTTATTCCTGAAATCGTAAAAGTCTGTGACATCGTTCACATTTACGACAATTCCGAGATTCCTTTCAGAATCTTCAAAAAACGGAAAACCGAATATTTTTTCTGGGAAAATGAATACTGGTCTGAAAGCAAAATCAAAGACCTTGTAAGAGTCTGAAATATTTGCTCATTTCGACTTAGCTCAATGACCTGTTTCCTTTGTAAACCGCACACAAAACTTTCCCGGCAGATATTTTCTAGTTTTCCCTGATATTTGCCGGCTACAACAAAGTTTTCTCCAGATTTTTCAATGCATCGGGATTGTTCGCGGTGATAACTCCGAGAGTCGGGCATTTTTCTTTTTTCTTGCAGTCGCCGCAACTCCCAACACCCTTTTGCAAAGCGCATTTGCGGACGGCGCAGAGGTTTTCGCAGTAGAAAGTTTTGATCCCGTCAGCGCGGCATCCGTTGCAGTTGATGTGCTCCGGCAGAATTGCGGCGTGGTTCAGTTCGCTCCATAGTTTCGCCGTTTTTTCACGCAGGGCGTCATCGTTGTTTTTCGTCGCGATGTATGCGTCGCACTTTCCGCAGTCAAGGCCGCAGTAACCGATCATGGTTTGTTTTACCTCACTTTTTCTGTCGTTTTCATCTGGGTCTCCCGAAAAACTTTTCAGCAGGATTTTGAGCTAAAAATGCCGACTTTTCAATAAAATGTTGCTGAGATGCACGTGTTAGAATGTGTTTGGATAAAAATTTATCTATATTTAAAATATTTGAAAAAAACATAAATAAAAAACTTGATTTTTTGCAATTATTATTGTCTTGTATTGCGACAAAAGTTTCTTTTACATTTTACGAGGTGCTAAAATGGAAGAAATCAGCAAGACAAACAAGATCGTTTTTTATCAGACTGAAAATTCTGATGTGGTTGTAAACGTTGTATTCAAAGACGAGACTTTCTGGCTTACGCAGAAAGCAATGGCACAACTTTTTGATTGTAGCGTTGACAATATTTCGCTTCATTTAAGAAATATTTTCAATGACTTGGAACTCGACAAAGATTCAGTTGCCGAGGATTTCTCGATAACTGCTGCTGACGGCAAAAATTACAGGACAAAATGCTACAATCTCGATGCAATAATCGCCGTTGGTTACCGTGTAAATTCCAAAAAAGCCACGAAATTCCGTCAGTGGGCGACAAAAACATTGCGGGAATACATCACCAAAGGTTTTGTGATCAACGAAAAAATGCTGAAAAACGGGAAGCCTTTCGGAAAAGACTATTTTGACGAACTTCTTGAAAAGATTAGGGACATTCGATCAAGCGAAAGGCGTGCCTACCAGAAAATCACCGATATTTTCGAGCAGTGCAGCTGCGATTTCGACAAAGATAGCGAAACCACCAAAGAATTTTATGCTTTCGTGCAGAACAAACTTCATTTTGCTGTTAGCGGAAAAACTGCGGCAGAACTTGTATATAACCGCGCTGATGCACAGAAAAAGCACATGGGGCTGACAACTGGAAAAATTCTCCCGACGGAAAAATCTATAAATCTGATGTCACGATTGCAAAAAATTATCTGAACGAGAAAGAAATTTCCCGATTGAACCGCCTTGTCACGATGTTCATCGACTATGCCGAACTTCAGGCTGAGAACGGAAATCTGATGAGAATGCAGGACTGTATTGATGCTGTAAACATGTTTTTGCAGAGTACCCGCCAGCAGATCCTTGATTCAAAAGGGAAAATCAGCCACGATCAGGCAGTAGAAAAAGCTCTCGGTGAATATGAAATTTTCCGCATAATTCAAGACAGGGAATATATTTCGGAATTTGACAGACAGACTAAAAATCTGAAAAAAGAAAACGGAGGAGAAATCGAATGAGAAAACTCGCAAGTATTCAGCGGATTTGGAAAATCGAGCCGATCGAAGGTGCGGACAGGATCGAGCTGGCACATGTGCTTGGCTGGCAGTGCGTAGTGAACAAAGGTCTGTTTCAGCCTATGGATACCGGTGTTTATTTTGAGATCGACAGTTTTTTGCCTACCCGCCCCGAGTTCGAGTTCATGCGGGCCACGAGCTACAAAAAGAGCGATGTCATGGGGGAGGGTTTCAAGTTGCGCACTATGCGTTTCTGCGGAGAAATTTCACAAGGATTGCTGCTTCCGCTGTCACAATTCCCTGAAATTCCTGCTGAAACAGAGATCGGAACAGACGTGACGGAACTGCTCGGAGTAAAAAAGTGGGAAATCGAAGAGCGCGTCACCACGGGCGGAACGGCTATCGGTACTCTTCCGTACGACATTCCGCACACTGATGAGACACGTGTTCAGGAGGAACCCGCGCTGATTCAGGCTTTTGCAGGACTTGAATATTATATTTCGACAAAAATGGACGGATCATCCCATTCCATCGGCATTGATGAGAACGGTTTTCACGTCACCGGACACAATTACGAGTACAAAGACGACGGCGCAAGTTCTTTTTACGAGCTGGTGAAGGTGCGCGGCTACCGTGAAAAGATGGAAGCGTTCGCAAAAAAGGAAAATCTGACCACCTTCACTATTCAGGGCGAGTTGTGTGCTCCCGGCATTCAGCAGAACCGCCTGCGCCTCATAAAACCTGAGTGGTATGTCTTCACGATTCGGGAAAACGGAAAGCGTGTCGGCTTGCGGAGAATGCTTGAAATCTGCGATTTGCTCGGTCTTGAACACGTTCCGATCGAAGAAGTAGGCGAGGATCTTCCGTCAAAATATCCCACGGTCGAAGCTCTGCTTGCACGTGCAGACGGCGACTATCCCAAAGGCGGCAAAAAAGAAGGGATCGTCGTCCGTCCGACCGAGCCTGTTTTCTGCCCGCTGATCAGCGCAAGTCTTTCAATGAAAATCGTAAGCAACAAATATCTTCTGAAAAATGAGGAATGATTTAAAGGTCCGAAATCACTTGATGAAAGGGCTTTTCCCCTCTTTAAACACTTTCATCATTTCATTCGTGAGGCTGATGCTGTCCGGCTGCAGTTCGATCTCATCGCGTTTGAGCCACTGCGCGAATTTCAGTTCGTTTTCGTCAAGACGGATCTTGTCGTCGCCGTCGGCTTCGCAGAAGTAACCGACCAGAATGTCCTGCGCGATGCCCCATGGCTGCGATTTGTAGTAGCGGATGTTTTTCACTTTTATGCCGGTTTCTTCCATCACTTCGCGTGCCACGGTCTGCTCAAGAGTTTCGCCGATCTCTGTAAAACCTGCAACAAGGGCGTTGTGGTTGTAGCCGTTGCGATAGCGTGTTACCAAAAGAGAGTCACCTTTCGTGACGGCCACGATAACTGCCGGATTTATGCGCGGATAGATCGTGTTTCTGCATTTTTTGCAGACGAGTGCGCGTTCAGTCTCGGAAAATGAAAGTTCTGCAGCACACTTTCCGCAGAAACGGTTGTCTGTGTACCAGCGC
>CAJOMF010000048.1 GCA_905235605.1 uncultured bacterium | reverse complement strand
CTATGATGAGGTACTTGAATTATCGAGGTGCAATTTTTGCACCTCGATACAAGTTAAGGGAATAAAAGGAGGCCGTGCTTATTTTCCTTACGCTTTCACAGAGCAGGGAATCTATATGCTGATGACTGTTCTTCGCGGCGATCTGGCTATTAAACAGAGCAAAATCTTGATCCGACTTTTTAAAACGATGAAGGATTTTATCATTGAACGGGAAAATCTCATCGGATCAGACGAAGTCGCAAGGCTCGCGATTCAGACTTCGCAGAATACAAAGGATATTGCTGAAATTAAAGAAAACACTGTTACAAGAGCTGAATTTTCCAAGTTTATTCAAAATATAAGCACTACTGAAATAAAAAAGGATTTTCTGTTTCTGAACGGAAAATCAGTTGAAGCAGATCTTGCTTATCAGCAGATTTATGCCGAAGCGAAAGAAACAATTTTTGTGATTGACAATTATATCGGCTTGAAAACACTCGTTCTGCTGAAAACAGCGAAGAAAGATGTAAAAATCACTATATTTTCAGACAATATCCGTCACGGTCTGCATAAAAAGGAACTTGATGATTTTATTAAAGAATATCCGCAGATTTCGGTTTCTTTCAAAAAGACAAACGGTATTTTGCATGACAGATACATCATTCTTGATTTCGGCACTGAAAATGAAAAAATATATCACTGTGGCGCATCGTCAAAGGATGCAGGAAACAAAGTCTCTTCTATTTCCACAACAGCAGACAATGCAATTTATAAACCGCTGATTGAAGATCTGTTGACTAATCCGGAACTTGTTTTGTAAGGATGACCAAACATTGTGTTGCGACATAACTACTTGATTTTATTTGATAATTTTAAAATTTAGATGTTAGACAATCTTGAGTCTGAGAATGAGGAAATGCGAGTGTTGCCAAGCTAAAAAACCCTAAAGAGGAAATGTTATTGCTTGATGAATCACGTTCAAGATCACAAATTGTGATCTTGAACGATAAAAAAAGTCGAGGAAGCAATGTTAAATATCTGCCTTATGCCTTTACGGAACAAGGTGTAGCGATGCTTGCATCTGTTCTTAAAAGTGATACTGCAGTGCTGACAAGTATAATGATTATCGATGCTTTTGTCGCTTTGAGGCGATTTGTGCAGCATTAGCCCTCAACTCTATACATCAGCCAAAGCAGCAGCTTTTTTAATGTTCTTCGGAAAAAGTTAAGTGATTCCATGTGCTTTTTCTCGACGATTTTGATGTATTTCTGGCGAAAATAGTCAGTTTCTTCAAGCGTTCCTTCGCCTTTCTGGAGTTTGACCGCGCATTCGAGCAGTTTTGCCTCGCATGATTCCGGGTCGAGTTCAGGGTATTCTATCTGGAGCGGATTCGGATGACCGTGATCGAAAAGACCGTCCTCACGCAAAAAAACGACTGTCGTGGAGACATCGGAAAAATCGACTGAATCCTTGAGTTTGGTTCTGGCGCGTTCCTCAAATTTCCAGAATTCCTCGTCATTTTTGGGACCCCATACGATCCCGAGAGAAAAACTCTTTTCTTTTTTGTTTTTCCTGAAGAGCGGCTCGTCATAGACAAGGACGATATCGTTTCTTCTGAACGGGTGGGGCAGAGTGATGTAAGAGTCCTTGCGGTCGACAGTCCAGAATTCCATCTTGTTTTTCGGGGCAAGATAGCGCCGCAGGATCCCGCGGTCTCGCTCGCTGAACTGCCAGTTTATTTTTGTCAGGTATTCCCGCATCGTTTTTGACGGGATCATCGCGATAATTTCGTCGTTCGACGGTATTTTTTCAGTCATTTCGGGCCTCCTGTTGATAATTTTTATAATCATCTGCTTCTCTGACAGGCTTGTTTTTGAAAAACACATCAATAACCGCATCGCCTAAACTGTATTCATCGCAATCTCCTTCATCATCACTGTACCAAACGGTGTGAGAACCTGCTTGGATATATCCTTTGATTCCTACAGATCGGTCGCAACTTTTTTTAACATGTAGCTTTTTATCGGTTGAATTGTAATAAAATACATAATTACATTCGAAGTCTCCACCAATGCCTCCATGACGAAACTCTGTTTCCAAATCATCCCATTTTTTCTTAAAGATATCCAAAGTGCTGCCCGGTATCTGCATTTTATATTCATCAAAAACAACTTCATCGGAAAAGCATTTTGCAAGAAACTCGTGGAAATCCGCTTCTTTTGGATCAATGTTATTCAATGCACAATAGTCGGCAAAAGCCTTGTCCAATCCATGCATGTTTTTTAATTTAATAAGAAAAAAATCCACTCCATTGCCTTCACACCTGAAAGACATCGAATAGTGTTTGTGATTATATACGCCTTCAAATTTCACATAATTTTTGAAATCATATATGATCCCGGGAATTATCTTCATTGACACATTGGAAAAAGCGATATCGGCATCCAATTCGAATTCCGGAATCGTTATCGTAATTTGTCCGCATTCGTCGATAAGTTCGTCTTTGACCGGATCCTGCTCGATCCAATAAAACTCCAATTTTTCGAGCTCTTTTTTGGTTAGCGCCGGGTACTTTTTGAAATTTTCAATAGCCATTTTCTTCTCCATTTTTACTTAAATCCAATGGTTCGCTTTCATATCCTTCCTCTATTGCCTTGCGGATTTCTTCTCTGGTTTCTGCGTCTATTTCAAACAAATCTTTTTCGCCGCATACATTTTGTTTCCCAAAATCTCTGTTTTTCAAAGTATTTTCCACGATTTTGAGATTGCCTGAATTTGATTTTTTTGTTATCCCGAAGTGTTTTTTCAGATATTTCCAATACCAGTCTTTTTCATCGCGCACCAGCGTAACACATTGTTTTTCTTCAATTTTCATAGTTTTTCCCCGTCTTTGGTTCTATCGCAGAATAATAGCGGCACAAATATCAGGTCAATTATTTCGACTACGCAAATAACACCTGTCAAACTATTTATGTCGCAACTTTTAAAAATTACGCAGGGATTATACAAAATCCCGATAGAAAAATCAAGAAAATCCGGCCCGGTTTTGAAAAAAAAGTGAAATTTTTTATTTTTCCGGTCTGAGCCTAAATTATAATAAAAATAAAATCCCGAACTTTCTTAAATTTTTCTATCGAAATTTTTGAATTTTTGAGTATAATTGTGCGTTTTTTGGTTTTATTGTTTTCAAGTGAGGTGAAAAATGTTTGATATCTCAGGAAAAATCGCGTGTGTTACAGGTGCAAGTGCAGGGATCGGTGCCGCAACGGCCGAAGCTCTGGCGGAAGCGGGCTGCAAACTTGTTATTTCGGCAAGAAGAGAGGAAAAAATTAAAGAATTTGCTCAGTATTTGAGTGACAAATACGAAATCAGGTGTTTTGCCGGAGTGCTTGATGTCAGAGATCAGAACGCTGTTGAAAAGTTTTTTGCAGAACTGCCTGAAGAATTTAAAAATATTGAGATTCTGATCAACAATGCTGGGCTTGCAAAGGACATGACTCCGCTTTACGACAACAAAATCTCTGACTGGGAGCAGATGATCGACACCAACGTCAAAGGTCTGCTTTACGTCACGAAAGCGGTTCTTCCCGGAATGGTTGAGCGTGACAAAGGTCATATCGTGAACATCGGTTCGATTGCAGGACGCGGAACTTACCCCGGCGGCACGGTCTACTGCGCTACGAAACACGCGGTAAACGCGATAACGAACGGTCTCAGAAAGGATCTGTTCAAAACATCTCTCAGAGTCACGACTGTCGATCCCGGTGCAGTCGAAACAGAGTTCAGCATGGTTCGTTTCGAAGGAGACAAGGCTCGTTCCGACAAAGTTTACGAAGGTTATGAGCCGCTTCTCCCCGAAGATATCGCAGATGCCGTACTGTACGCTGTGACAAGACCGCCTCATGTAAATGTTTCGGATATAGTAATCTATCCGACGGCTCAGAGAGATTATCACTTGCTGGATAAAAAAGCGTAATATTTTTGCATAGTTGGTTGGAGAATTAAATGCTTCCGATTACCGGTCAAGTTCAAACTTCGTTAGTCGATTTTCCTGAAAAAATAGCGACTCTTTTTTTCTTTTCCGGCTGTAATCTGCGCTGCCCCTACTGCCACAATTCGTCACTTTTTGAGGTCCCGCCGCAGGAAAAATGGCTTTCAAGGGAATATATTCTCAACGATATTCAAAAAAGACTCAAATTCATCGACGGCGTTTCGTTTTCGGGCGGAGAGACTTCGCTTTACGATGAACTTATTGATCTTGTACGCGAAATAAAAGAGCGTTTCGGTCTTGCCGTGAAAATCGATTCAAACGGATTGAAGCCTGAATTTATTGAGAAAATCCTTCCTGATCTTTCGTATATCGCGATCGACATAAAGACAACGCCGGATTTATACAGCGAACTCGGCTGCAAACTGCCGAAAAAAGAGGTCGAAGCAAAACTGCTGGCGACGAAAAAACTTTTGGAAAACCAGACAGGCGCAAAAGTAGAATACCGCACGACGATGTATCCGAAACTTGTCGAAAGTTACGAACGCCTTTGCAAAATGGCTGATTTTATTCCTGAAAATGCAATTTATTATCTTCAGAAATTTATCAGTGACAACGCTTATACAGACGAAGCTAAGACTTCGGAAAGCTATTCTCAGGAGCAGCTTGAGCGGATGGCGGTCGAAATGAGGCGCATTACGAAACGGGACAAAATATTCGTCAGGACTTACCTGTAACGGAGGCTTAAGTGGATCTCAACAGGCTCAAAAGAATCAAGGAAATCATTGCGGTTCTCAACAAACACGGGCTCGGCAGATACCTTCCGCAGACACTTTTCAAAAAGTTCGGGATCAAAAAAACGACGGAAGAAAACGCTGAAACTGCACTCGAAAAAAATATCCGCGAAGCCTTTGAAGAACTCGGTACCACTTTCATAAAACTCGGTCAGATGATGTCGCTCAGAAGCGATATTATCCCGGCTTCGATGGCTGAAGAGTTCAAAAAACTGACCGACAACGTAAAGCCGATCGCATTCGACCGGATAAAACCGATAATCGAAAGTGAGCTTTGTGCCGAAATTGATGATGTTTTTTCGGAATTTGACGAAAATCCCATCGCGGCGGCATCGATTTCTCAGGTTTACGGCGCAACTTTGAAGGAAACAGGCGAAAAAGTTGTTGTAAAAGTGAGAAAACCGGGGATCACCGAGACGATACGCGACGACATGGCGCTCATTTTCACGATCGCCCACTACATAAACAAAACTTCATATTCAAAAAATATAGATTTCGAGGCTATAGCGGAAGAGTTTTTCCATACGATGAATATGGAACTTGACCTTATGCTCGAAAAGTCGAACAATGAAAAATTCGTAAAAAATTTCAACTCTCCCAAGTGGAGCTGGCTCCATTTTCCGAAAATGTTCGGCACGCTCTGCACTGACAAAATTCTGGTTATGGAGCGGATTTTTGCACTGAAACTCGATGATGTCATAAAGCCCGAAAACAAAGAAAATTTTGATAGAAAAGTTATAGCCGGCAGAGGCGCCGAAGTTCTGATGAAAATGATACTGAACGACGGATTTTTCCATGCCGACCTGCACGAAGGGAATATTTTCTTTAAAGAAAACAACGAGATAGCGATAATAGACACTGGGATGTGCGGATATATCGACAAGTTTATGCGCAGCAAACTGGCCGATCTTTTCATTGCTTTTGTTGCAAAAGACTGGGAGAAGACGGCGCGTATCTGCCTTGAGCTCAGTGAAAACGGAGAAATTGACGACAAAGAACTTTTTGTCCGTGATTTGCGTAATATTTTTGAAGACTTACCGGATAATCTGGCTGAGATAAACACTGCTGAAGTTGTAGGAAAAATTTCGGGCGTCATCTTCAAATACAAGCTGAAAGTGCCGCGGGAGCTTACACAGCTCATCAGAAGTTTTTCAATGATAGAAGGTCTTTGCAGAAAACTCGACCCCGATTTTGAACTGCTGACCGTTGCGGGAAAACTTTCGAAAGAAATCATCATGCAGAAGTTTTCTCCTGAAAATATCGCGGCTGAGGCGGCCGGCGCGATCGAAAAAATCGTCGACACTGTCCACACGCTGCCGAATACGGTGACAAACATCACGGAAAAGCTCGAAAACGGCACGATCCAGCACAGGATCATGGTGATTTTAAACGATTCTGAGCGACGTTTTGTGTCGAAAATGGTGACACGGACTGCGGCGGCGTTCCTGATGACGGGAACTTTGATTGCGGGCGGTTTTATGACCGGGAAGCTGTTTACAGCCGATCTGACGGTGTTTTTTGTCTCGCTGCTGTTATTTTTCTCGACTTTTTTAAAGGACAAAAATTGACTGATTTTATTGATGTTTTTCGAAAAACTGCATTTTTTTTGAATTTTTTTCATTTTTTTTCAATAAAAATCGGCTCGACATGGAACTAAATACGAGGATTTTGCTGTGGTGAAGGAAGAGAGGACATTGGCAAATCTTGATGATAACATCCTTGTCGACCTTGCACTGCTTGAAAAAAATCAGAAGGCGTGGACGGAACTCATAAACCGGTATTACGGAAAAGTTTCAGCCACGGTTTACAGGATCATCGGCAAAAGTGCCGAAGCGGAGGATGTTGTGCAGGAAGTTTTTACCGAAATGGCGAAAGCGATAAAAATTTACAAGCGCGATTCGCTTTTTTCGACTTTCCTTTACAGAATAGCGGTAAACACGACCTACAAATACATCCAGAAGAATATGAACCGGATCGAAACGGCGGAAGAGCCGGAGTTTTTTCTCCAGATCGGCGACAAATCGTCCGGCAGCGAGTCTTCGATGATGAAGCAGGAGCGTGCTCAGATGCTGAACAGTGCGATGAAAAAACTATCGCCTGAAAAACGCTTCGCCTTAACTCTTTACGAAGTCGAAGGGGTTCCGCTGAAAGAGATTTCGGAAATTCTCAAACAGCCGCTCCAGACAGTCTGGTCGAGGATAAACCAGGCCAAAAAGGAGCTTTATGAAATATTGAGTCTTAATATGTAAGAGGTTTTATGGTATCTGAAAAACACATAACGATCGAAGAAGCGATAGCGCTCGCAGACGGCAGATACGTGCTGCTTCCAGAAACGGAAAAACACATTGCAGGATGCAGAGAGTGCTCTTCCATGATCGATTGCTGCTGCGGCGCGAAAGAGATTTTTGCCGAAGCAAAGGAGTTCGTTCCCGAAGCCGACAGTGCAAAAATTGCCGAAATTGCTGCGAAATCGTTTGCAATGCTGCCTTTTGAAGAAGAATCTGAGCCTGAAAAAGAGAAAGGCTTCAGTTTGTCCGCGCTTTTCGCTTCATGGTTCAAACCTGCTCTCGCACTTTCGCTTGCAGTTGCAGTAGTAATCGCAGTTGTACTTTTCAATAGCGGAAAACCGGTTGAAAATGTTGAAGAAACTGTTGAAGTCGCAACAGCAGGCGCGGCAGAAACTGCCCTTGAGACAAAAGAAGATTACGCATCAGGCGAAAGGAAAAGTGGAACTCAAATTCAGCTTGCAAAAGCAAAAATAAACGTGATTTCAAATACTTATCTTGAAAGCATCTCCGATACCGATGTTTCGATGAAACGCGGAAAGGCAAAGTTTGATGTCGTTACCGGCAACGATTTCAGGATCGATGTTGACGGAAAATTTCTGGTCAGAGTTCTGGGGACTTCGTTCACGCTTGATTATTCGGACGGGAAACTCACGGCTGAAGTTTTCAGCGGTCTCGTTGAAATCATTGAAAAATCAAACGGTGCCGTGACACAGCTTTCCAAGGAAATGAATAAGACTTTTGAATATAAAGACCGTCAGAAAGAACAAAAAATTGCCATAACGCCCCCTGGAAAAAAGACGAAAAGCAGTCCTAAAAAACAAGACTTTGCGCTGACACCGGGCAAATCGTTCCTGGTTCAGGGAAGAGAAGCTCTCACGGCAGGAAAAACCGGCGCGGCGCAAAAACTCTTCATGATGGAAATCGAGAAAGGCAAAGAACCCGACAAAGCACTTTACGAATTGGTCTCGATATATGAATCGAAACAGAATTATACAAAAATCATGGAGCTCGTTCAGAAATACAGTTCAGTAATGCGCGAAAGCAGAGTCTACAAAGAAGAAATTATGATAAAAGGCTGTATTTCACAGAAAAAATCGGGTAATAAGAGTGTCCCGCTCTGTCACGACTACCTCAGGGAATTCCCGAGAAGTTTCCGCAGCCGCGAAATCAGGGGTATGATTGATGAAAAATAGATTTTTATTAGCTGTTTCAATTATTTTACTCGTTTTTTCGTGTAATCAGTTCGTGAATTTAGGAGATAAATCATACGACGGCGCCGACAATACCGAAGGGCTGCCGGACGAAATATCGGAAGAAGGGCGTAATTCAGACTCTGCTGACGGCAACTATGACGACTGGAACGAAGACAGCGCCGATACCGAACATTATGAAGAAAGCGGTTCGGATAACGGGGAATATTCGGATGAGAAGAATGAGCCTTATCCGGATGAAGATTTTTCTGATACTGATGCCATGGATCCGGAATCAGAACCGACTGATACTGAACAGGGAGAACCGCACGAATATCCTGATGAAACCGAGCCTTCTTACGTTTTCCCCGAAAGCGATCCGTTCCCTGAAGGATTTTCGAATGCTGAGTGCGGATGCGGTGAAGATCCGCAGTATGAGCCGGTATGCTGCAACGGCGTAATTTCTGTTTTTAACTCGTGTTTTGCAAACTGCTATGCGGTAAATTCATCAAACAAAATATGCACAGTATATAATTACGGGCTTTGTGCCGATTCCGAAAACAGCGGTGACGATACCGGTGAAACGCCTGAAGAAGACAGTGAAGCAAATGATCAGGATGACGAAATCACTGATGATAATGATGATGAACTTCCTGATTCCGATGAAGATTCGGCCGTCATGAGCGACGGATGCGGATGCTCTCCTGAAGAAGAAACTGCAATATTCAGATGCGGAGAACATTTCTACGTAATAACTTCCTGTCTTGCGAACTGCCTTTGCTCTGATCCTGAGAAACTCTTTCTGTAATTAATTAAGAAAAATATGCACTGACCCCAAAATTGACAATCAGCCTTTTAATCGTAATATTGGCAGTTTTTCAGTGTTCTTGGAGTTTTAATGAAATTCGTAATTGCAGGCGCAGGCGCCGTAGGCTATGATATTGCCAGACACCTCATCAAAGAGGGCAAAGACGTTGTTGTCATCGAACGTGATCCGATACGAGCAAAGTTTCTTGAAAGCAACCTCGACTGTCTGGTTCTCAACAAGGAGATAAACCGCAGTCAGACTATGCAGGAGCTCGATCTTGCAGACGGAGACTACTTCATTGCGGCTACAAACAAAGACGAGACCAACCTCATCGCATGTTCGATAGCGGCTTCGTCATCTCCCGACGGATCAATGCTGAAACTCAGAAAGATCGCACGTGTCAGCAACCTTGACTATTCCCACGCAGAGTTCCAGGGCAGCCCGTTTTTGGGTGCCGACTACATCATTTCTCCCGAAATGGCGGCGTCGAACCACATAACCGAGATCGTAAAACAGGGTGCACTCAGCGATGTCCTCGCTTTTGAAGGGAGCAACATCACCGTCAGGAACGAAATCGTTGAACGGAATTCGTCGTTCAGGAATAAAAATCTCATCAAAATAAGAAAGGAGATAAATAAACCGTTCCTTATTGCTTTGATAAAACGCGGTGAAGAAGTGCTTATCCCCTCCGGTAACACTGTCGTCCGCGAAGGTGACGAGATTTATATCGTAGCGGATGAAAAAACGATGGACTATGTTTTTGCCAAAACCGGCAAGAAGATAAAAAAAATCGAGACGGCTCTCATTGTCGGCACGACCAAGATCGCGAAAAGTCTTCTCCGGACACTTTCGACAATGCCGATCAATCTGAAACTTCTTTCGGAAGACTACGAAGAGGCAAAGGATATTTCGAGAAGATACCCGAATGTCCTTGTAATCAACGGCGATGTCAGAAACGAATCGATTTTCGAAGAAGAGCGGCTGAACGAAGTAGATCTCATCATCACGGTCACTGAAAATCAGGAGCTCAATGTCCTTTCGGCACTTTACGCAAAAAGCATCGGAGTCGAAAGAGCGATAGCTTCGGTCAGCAAGGAAAGTTACATTTCGATCGCGCAGAAACTGGGTGTTGACGCTACGGTGAGCCCGAAACGAAGCACGGTCGATGCAATTCTGAAATACATCAGACGCGGCAGGATCATCACGCTCCACACACTTTTCGACGGAGAGGCGGAAGCGGTAGAGATCCTTGTTTCGGCAGAATGCAATGCCTGCGGCAGAAAGATCAAAGAGCTCAATATGCCTGACAACTCGATCATTGCCGCTATTACGAGAAACAAAGAGATCTCTATCCCGAACGGTGACTTCGAAATAAGGCCCGGCGACAGCGTGATCATAATTATGAAAAAACAGAACGTCTCTAAAGTTGAAGCAGTATTTTCCGACCTATGAATTTCAGTACAATACTTAAACCACTGATTATAATAGTCTTTTTCGTTGCCCTCTGCATGGGTGTCCCGCTTATGCTTGCAATATACTACAAAGAGCCTGCTGCTTCGGAATCATTCCTGAGTGTCATGGTTTCAACTATAGTTGTCTGTTTGATTTTGTTTTATTTTTTAAGACATCAGCAGATACGGAGGATAGGTATCAGGGAAAGTTTTGTTCTGGTCGCTCTATGCTGGTTTACGATCTCGTTCATTTCCGCCCTTCCTTTCTATATTTCAGGTGCGATCCCCGATTTTTCCGAGGCTTTTTTTGAGACGGTTTCCGGATTTTCGACGACCGGAGCGACGATACTTACCGATATCGAGGTCCTGCCGAAGTCGATGCTTTTCTGGCGCAGCCTTACACACTGGCTCGGCGGTATGGGTATCATCGTCCTTGCTGTCGCCGTCCTTCCGCTTTTGGGTATCGGAGGTCTGCAGCTTCTGAAAGCTGAAGCGCCGGGGCCGACAGTCGATAAAATTTCACCCCGGATAAGCGAGACTGCAAAAACGCTCTGGGGGATATACATCGGTCTCACAGTGGTCGAAGCGATGCTCCTCAATTTTGCCGGAATGTCTTACTTCGACGCTTTCACACACGCATTTTCAACTATAGCTACAGGCGGATTTTCGCCTAAAAACGCCTCGGTCGGCGCCTATCATTCAGCTTTTATCGAGTGGATCGTCATAGTTTTTATGATCCTTGCCGGAATGAGTTTCACTCTGCACTACAAAATAATTACCGGAAAAGCGCGTCAGATTTTCAAAAGCACCGAGCTCAGGGTCTATCTGGTAGTGACTGCGGTTTGTTCGCTGCTTGTCGCGGCTGACCTTTACTACCACAAACTTTATTCTCTCCACGGTTCGGTCAGACAGGCAATGTTTCAGGTCTCGACGATCCTTACGACGACAGGTTTTGCGACCGCCGACTATAAACAGTGGCCGGCTTTTGCGCAGTACATAATTTTTCTTTTGATGTTTTCAGGTGCATGCAGCGGTTCGACGAGCGGAGGCGTCAAACTTATCCGCATCATCACGCTCATGAAACTTGCCGTGAACGAGCTGAAATACCTCATTCATCCGAAAGCGATTATGACGATTTTCATTGACGGCAATGTCGTCAAAAAGGACATGATCTATTCGATTTCGGCATTCGTTTTCCTTTACGCGGTCACTGTTCTTACCACGGCGTGCATCTGCGCTTTGTCGGGTGTCAGTGTTCTGACTTCTTTCACAGCCGCGCTTTCGACTGTCGGAAACATCGGTCCAGGATTCGGCAGGATCGGTCCGGTCGAGAATTATCATTTCTTTGCTGACTGGGTAAAGTGGTTCCTTTCCGTTGCAATGATCATGGGACGACTTGAAGTCTTCACCGTTATGGTGATTTTCACAAGAGCTTTCTGGAAAAAATAATCAACAGAGGTCGTTGTTATTTTTATCAAATTTTTCTATCGATTTATAAGAATAGAAACTGCCGCCAGAATCACCAATCCGCCTACTGCCGGTCAGAAGTATGGTCTCAAAACGGAATAAAGAAATAAACTGATTTTGTTGAAAAAAATATTGGAGTGAAGAAAATTTATTTTTACCTCACTCCATTTTGATAAAAATTAATCTTCGTAATACCAAGCTTCGCAGTCTTCTTTGGAATGACCGGCATTGATACATTCCGAGATATATTCATTGAGCTCAGATCCGCCGTTTTCATAATGATGACAATCTATAACGCAGTCGGATAGTGTGGCATAACCGTAGCTTTGCCAATTTTTGTTACAATCACTCTGGCAATGATCACTGCCGCCTCCACTACTACCTCCTTCATCATCACAAGCTACTGCCAAAAACAAAGCTGCAAAAACTGCGAAACCCAAAACCAAAAATTTTTTCATTTTTTTCTCCTTCGAAAAAAGTTAATAAAAACAGTAAAAAATGTAAAAAGGCGCCTTGCAATGTCACTTATATCATACAAAATTTGAAAAATCAAGAAAATGTCACTTATTTCATGTAGACTTAAATACGACATTTTCTATCTTTACTCGCTATGGAAGAGTGCGATATCAAAATAAAATTCGGTCTTCGTCTGAGGCAGCTCAGAAAAGAGAAAGGCATTAGTCAGGAAGAGCTTATGGCGGCTACAGGAATTCACCGGACATACCTTTCCGAAGTCGAACGCGGAATCAGAAATATCAGCATAATGAATATCGACAAACTCGCGAAAGCACTCAATGTCGATACAATGGAAATGTTTGATTTTCCTAAAACAATTGCCAGTAGAGGGTGAGATACCCGATTTCATCCAAATCAATTTTTACCGAGTAAAAAAAGCAAGAAAATCGGGCAAATTCGGCGTATTTTTATGATGATATTCGTGAAAACTTTTTGTTATCTTTGACATGTCAAAACCATATTTTCTAAAATCTTTGTTTTACATATAAAATACGACTTGATTTATTGACAAAATTTAATATTATGCCTCGGGATTTTTGTTATTTTTATGTTTTGTATTATTGATAAAATGAAAGATTATGTTGAAAATAAAATTAAAAATACTGAAATAGATCAAGCGGAATCCGTGTTTGTCAGTGATGTAAAAACCATTATTCTGGAAGGACGAAAAAATGCCTACGGTGCAGTAAATAGCGCAATGATCGGAACCTTCTGGAATGTCGGAAAACGGATTTCTGAGCAGGAGCTGCACGGCAGGAAACGGGCTGAATACGGCAAACATTTGATAGATTTACTGTCAATAGAACTGACAAAGGAATTCGGCAAGAGTTTCAACAGACGCAATCTGTTTTATTACAGGAAATTTTACGGGTATTTTCCTGATTGGAAGATTGTGAACGCATGCGTTCACAATCTGACATGGACTCATGTCAGGTCTCTTTTGAGAGTTCATGATGAAAATGCCAGGTTGTGGTATATGAAAGAATCCAATGAACAGGGATGGAACTACCGCACTTTGGATCGAAATATTGCGACACAGTATTACTACCGGCTTCTGCAGTCCCCTCAAAAAGAAAAAGTTGTCGAGGAAATGAAGATAAAAACTGCGGAATACGAATCTGACAGATACAAAATTTTCAAAAACCCTATCGTTGCCGAATTTTTGGGTTTCAGGACGGAAGATTCTTTCACTGAAACAGAGCTGGAAACTGCGATATTATCTCACATAAGGGATTTTTTGATAGAAATGGGGCGAGGATTTGCTTTCGTTGCGCGGCAGCAGCACATTGTGACGGATATTCAGGATTATTTTATTGATTTGGTTTTTTATAATGTTGAATTGAAGTGCTATGTCCTGATTGATCTGAAAATAGGTCCGGTGACACCACAGGATGTCGGTCAGATGGATATGTATGTCCGAATGTACGATGATTTGAAGCGCAAAGACGGTGATAATCCCACGATAGGAATTCTTCTTTGTTCAGAAACCAGCGAAGATATAGCCCGATATTCGATTCTGCACGACAGCGAAAATATTTTTATGGCAAAATATCTTACCTATTTGCCTTCAAAAGAAATATTTAAGACGGAGATAGAACATCAGAAGGAAATTTTCCGATTACAGTGCAAGGAAAACAAGGATAAGAAATAGTCTAAATGATACGGCTTTGTTTGAAAATCTCTTGAAAATTAGGAAGTTGGGTTGTAAAAAAGAGATTTTCGTGAGAGTATGATGAGAATTAAATCAGATTTTCGGTTTATTCGCCGCAGCCGCCCTGAGGAGCAGGTTTGTCGCCGGCTTTGATCGCTTTGTCAGCTGCACAGCCTTTAAGATCTTTGTTGTGAGCGCAGATCTGTCTCTGGATGTCGTTTGCAGCAACGCCGCCGCCCTGGAATTTGTTGTTGAAGATCCATGTCGGGCTGCCGCCTATACCCATTTTGTTTCCGATCTTGATGTTTTCGCTGTGAAGTTTTTTGCCTTCATCGCCGTTGAAGCATTTTTCGATGACGTCAGCTTTGATTTTGCCCGTTGCGCATTTCTGCCAGTCGGTCCCGCGGATGTTCTCGTTGCGGCACCAGATGTAGTCCATGTAATCTTTCGGGTAGTGTTTGATCGCGCAGAGTTCGCGGATGTTCTCGTCAACTTCGCCCTGGCCGTGAAGTGCCTGGAATTTTCCGGGTTCGGTCTCGTTTGCGATGTAGTTTACGTGGAAGTCGAGTTTGTCGTCTTTGAAAGCGGCAAAAATGTCTTTCATTGCGTTGAGTGCCATAACACCGTAGGGGCACTGGCTCATAACGAAAAGGTCAACTCTTCCCGGGATCTCTTTTCTGCAGAGCATTTCTTCTTTGCAGTCGTCGTCTGCACAGTCGATTTTGCCGTTGCCGGTATCGTCGATCCCGTTGTCGCAGATCTCTCTGGTCGGGTCGAATTTTGCGCCGACCCGAAGAAGGATAGCGCCGCCTGCCTTTACGGTCCAGCGCGAGATCTTCTGATAATCTTCTTCTTTCTCGACTGATTCTTCAAAAGCTATGATAGGAAGGGTTTTGAAGCCTGCTTCAGCAAACTTTTTGTACTGTTCCTGAGCTTTTGCATCGGAGTAGTCGACGATCTCAGGAATAAGTCCGGGGAACATTCCTTTAAGCTGGTTTACGAGTGCTTCCGGTCTGCAGTCTTTGCATCTTTTGTCGGAAATGACTGTAACTTTTATTTTTGCCGGTTCCGGGATCGAGCTGCATACTTCAGGTTTTGCAGTTTTGTACTCGTTGCAGATCGCTCTCAGGAAATCGTTGGAATTTCTTCCGCCTCTGTAGGGCTGATCCTGAAGATAGATCGTCGGTGACCCGTTTGCGCCTTTCGATTTCGAGAACTTGTAGCTTTCAAGAAGAATATTCTCGCCTTCGTCGCCGTCTTTGCAGGCATTGACTTTTGCAACGTTGAGACCGAGTTCTTTTGCGCAGCTCTCAAAGTTTTCGGGGATCTTTCTCGATTCTTTGTTCATGCAGACGATAAGATTCATGTAGTCTTTCGGGAGATGTTTTTTGGCGCAGAGGAAAATTTTGTCGCCCTGGCGCTCTGTTTCGCCGTGCATCGGCATCCAGCCGCCTTCCTTTTCGTAGCCGATGTAGTTGAGTTCGAAATCAACTGCATTGCCGAGTTTGTCGAGTGTCGGTTTGATGGCGTTCATGACCTGGACGCCGTAGGGGCACTTACTCATAACGTGGAAAGAAAGTTTGACTTTCTCTTTTGCTTCGGGTTCTTTTTTTTCGCCGCATGAAACGATCATGCCGATGCAAAGGGCTAAAACCGAAGCCGCAATCAATAATTTTTTCAAGAAATCCTCCTTTAATAGGTTGTCAAAAAAAACAATAAACAAAAAAACACCGAATATTATATGTTTTTATGCAGAAAAAGCAAATATTCGTCCCGAGACCGCTCTTTTCGGTCGGATCCTCTTTCTCAACACTTTGATTTTAAAAATTATTCCAATTTTTCAAAATACTGCTAAAATGCCGCGTTTTTTATGTTGATTGTCAAAAAAGGAGATATAAATGAAGAATTTCGCTCTCATCGGTGCGGCAGGTTACATCGCACCGAGGCACATGCGTGCCATCAAGGATACCGGAAACAATCTGATCGCAATAATGGATCCGTGCGACAGCATCGGGATCATCGACTCATACTTCCCCGAAGCTGAATTTTTTACCGAATTTGAGCGTTTCGACCGTCATTTGGACAAGCTCAGAAGGCGCGAAACGAAGATCGATTACGTCAGCATAACTTCGCCGAACTATCTGCACGATGCGCACATCAGGATCGCCCTCAGGAACGATGCCGATGCTATTTGCGAAAAACCGCTCGTTCTCAATCCGTGGACTGTCGACAACCTGCAGATCATCGAAAACGAGACCGGGCATCACGTCAACACGATACTTCAGCTCAGGCTTCATCCGACGATCATGGAGTTGAAAAAAAGGATCGACGAAGGTCCGAAAGATAAAATTTACGACATTGACCTGACATACATCACGAGCCGCGGCAGATGGTACGACGTTTCGTGGAAAGGCGACATTTCCAAGTCAGGCGGCATGGCGACGAACATCGGCATCCACTTTTTCGATATGCTCCAGTGGATTTTCGGATACGTCCAGAAGAACATCCTTCACGTTCAGGAAAAGGACGTTGCGGCAGGCTTCATGCAGTTCCAGCGTGCAAGAGTCCGCTGGTTCCTCAGCATCAACGACAACATGCTCCCGAAATCGGTGAAAGAGGCGGGCAAACGCACATACCGCTCGATCACGGTTGACGGCAAAGAGCTTGAATTCAGCGAAGGTTTTACCGAGCTTCACACGAAAAGTTATGAAAAAATCCTCGCAGGCGAAGGCTTCTCGCTTGAAGATGCAAGAGCGGCGGTCGAAATCGCGTTCAACA
Source organism: uncultured bacterium (assembly GCA_905235605.1). GTDB lineage: Bacteria > UBP6 > UBA1177 > UBA1177 > UBA1177 > UBA1177. Next base: position 2,860 of record CAJOMF010000048.1, on the reverse strand, counting down.
TCAGAAACGCCATTCCGATAGGGCTGCGCGGCGAATATCACCCGTTCCTGAAAAACTGGGGGAAATAATGGAAAAAGAGTATTTTGTTCACGAAACTGCCATTATCGATGATGATGTAACTATCGGAAAAGGCACGAAAATCTGGTGTTTTTCGCACATTCTGAAAAATACGAAGATCGGAGAAAGGTGCGTTGTCGGTCAGAACTGCGTTGTCGGCGCGAACGTCACTATCGGCAACGGCGTGAAAATCCAGAACAATATTTCAGTTTACGACGGTGTCGAAGTGGAAGATAACGTTTTCCTCGGACCTTCGATGGTTTTCACTAACGTTATCAACCCGCGCGCATTCATTGAAAGAAAGCACGAATTCAAAAAAACGCTGATGAAAAAAGGCTGCTCGGTAGGCGCGAACGCAACTATCGTCTGTGGTACAACTATCGGAAAATATTCACTTATCGGCGCAGGCAGTGTCGTGACTCAGGATGTGCCCGACTTCGCACTTGTCTACGGAGTCCCGGCTAAAATACGCGGCTGGGTCTCGAAAAACGGCTACAAACTTGAATTTGACAAAAACGGAGAGGCAGTTGACAACTCTGATTGCAGCAGATACGTTCTGAGCAACGGCAGAGTCACGATGATTTCCGAAAATACGGAGGAAAAATGAGTTTTTTTGATGTCTTGAAAAGTATTTTGCCGCACGAAAAAGTATATCCTGTCGAACTTTCGAACGAAACGTTCTATCCTTCGCTGAAAAATTCCACGGTTCCCGTAATCGTTGATTTTTACGTCGAAAAATCGCAGCCCTGCAGCATGGTTTACTCGACTCTGACCAAGTTCGCGACTGATTTTAAAGGGCGCGCCCGTGTCGGAGCGTTCAATCTGGCGCAGGATACCGAAGGAAAAATCATAGTTCCGTGCAAGATAAAGGCGGTTCCCACGATCGGTATTTTCATCAAGGACGAGCCGGTGGAAATGTTGGAAGGTGTCGCCGGATATCTGATGATTCAGGAAGCGTTTGAAAAGGCGGAAGAAAGAATCAATAAAAAGAAAAATCCCAAGCAATAACAACTATTTTGGAGGTTTTTATGAAAAAGTTCCTTGTTTTGACAATTTTCGCGGCTCTCTTTTTTGCAGTAAGCTGCGGCGGCGGCGAAAGCAAAAAGGTCGTCGAAGAAAAATCTCAGACTGTCTCGGCTGAAAAAGGCGGTGAAATCGAAGTCGCAGGCGGAGAAGCAAAGATAAAAATCCCTGCCGGCGCACTTAAACAGGACACTGAGATTTCCGTAAAACTCTACAAAACTGACGGTTTTAAAAACAAAAAAGCGCTTGCATCGAATGTCGTCGAATTCGGTCCGTCGGGAACGGTTTTCGAAAAACCTATAGTGATCACGATCAATGCAGGAAAAGCTGTAAAAGGTAAAACTGTTGCTGCCGCCGTTATGAAAAGCGACGGCTCGTGGAGCTACAGCAAAAACGGAGCTTATGCGGTGTTCGGCGGATACGATGAAGCAGGCGACCCGATCATGACGACAGCGGCCGGCGATCCCATCATGCTGAATGCAGCAGGTGACCCGATCATGATGAGTGCGGCGGGGGATCCGATCATGATGAGTGCTGCAGGAGATCCCATCATGCTTGCTTCGGCAGGCGACCCGATCATGACCAATGCGGCTGGCGATCCGATAATGAACGCGGCTGCAGGTGATCCGATAATGATGACGACCGGTCACTTCTCAAGCTACACTTTTGTTGTTGTTGACGAAGTCGAAGAAGAGAACTCAGGTAATAACGGCGGCGGCTCATCCGGCAAGGTCACATGCAAAACTGCAAAACCGCAAAAGAGTGGGATACTCTCTACGGAGACTCAGAAGATGCCGACTACGAAGACGGTGATGAATCCATTTACTGCAAAAAAACGGGCGAAGAGATAGTTTACTGCATCAGCGGAGCTTTCACAGGGGAAACATCCAATATCTACTCGATAAAAGTCGACGGTAAAGAGTTCAAATGCAGCGGCAACAATTCCGACTGCGTTTTTGAAGCACAGCAGTACTGCGAGGCGCTTGACGGCGAATACGAAGACGGATACTACTGCGAAGATCAGGATGTATGCGAAAAGACCGGCGAAATGTCGAAATACTGCGTTTCGACAACAGGTGACGGGAAAACTTACTTTCAGGCGGGTGACACGAAATTCGAATGCACGAACGAGAATATTGAAGAGTGCTATATGCAGTATCACGAATACTGCGATGAAACGGGGTCGGAAGAAGAGCCGACGGATCCCGATTCCGGTCTTATCTGCAGAACTGAAACCGAGTGGGCGGAAGAATTCAGCAACGAGGATCACCATCAGTGGATCTGCGAAACAACCGGGCTGGAAATCTCGATCTGCATTCCCGACACCTTCAGCATGGAAGAAATGGAAGAGGGCGAATTTCCGCCTTTCTATTCGATCGAAACAGGCGGCGGAACGATCCTCTGCGACCCGTCGACAGCCCGCACAGACGGTACTATCGGCGACTATGCGACCAGCATGGACTGCTACAGCGAAGCTATTGAATACTGTACACCTATGGTTTTTTAATTTAATTTTTTGGAGGAATTTGTCATGAAATCTTACATCGCTGAATTTATCGGCACACTTGCACTTGTAACTTTGGGCTGCGGCACGGCAATGCTTGTAGGCTGCGACGCTGTCAACGGCGGCGGCTACATTCTCACCGCTTTCGCTTTCGGTCTCACGATCGTCGGAATGGCTTACTGTGTAGGCAACATTTCCGGATGCCACATCAACCCGGCTGTTTCACTCGGTGTCCTCATGACCGGCGGAATGACGATCAAAGACTTCTGCGGCTAT
>CAJOMF010000047.1 GCA_905235605.1 uncultured bacterium | reverse complement strand
CGCCGATTTTGTAGCCGTCATACCAGTTTTCGCACTCTTCAAAACTCATATCGAACTGCTTGCAGAGATCTTCGGTTTCCTCTTTCGTGAAACCGAAATACGCCTCAAGCCCCCACGGCATAAGCATTGTCGATTCGATTTTGAAAGTGTTGAGTTTTGACTGCACTTTGTCGCGCACGATCGGCAGGATACCTGTGATGTAGGCAAGGGCGATCGCAGGGTTCAGGGCATCGTTTTTGAAAAGCGAATTAAGCAGTTCAAGATATGCTTTGAAAATATCCTTTGAAATCTGTTCACGGACAAGCACATCATATTCGTCAATGATTATAATGAATTGAGTATCTGTTCGTTTGTAAACTGTCGCTATCAGGTCGGCAACAGAATCTTTTTCGGAAAATTCAATATCTGGAAATTCTTCTTTAAAATCCGTAAGAAGTTTGTCATAAAGATTCAAAAGCACTTCGTTTTTGTTTTTCGACGAACTGAAAAAACCGCCTAAATCAATTGATAACACATTTAATTTGTTAAGGTTTTCTCCAAAACACGGATCGTTGGCAATTTTCAGTTTCGAAAAAATTTCCCTTGAATCGCACCCCTTTGAAAAATAGGCTTTCATCAGATTTGCGATCATCGTTTTTCCGAAACGGCGCGGACGCGACACACAGACAAAACGCTGCTCCGTGTTCAAAAAACTGCTGATTTTCTTGATGAATAACGACTTGTCCACAAAAATTTGAGAATTTAAAGCTATTTTCAAATTCTCATTTCCAGGATTCACGTAAATTCCCATGCTTCCTCCTCAAATCAAAAACGCCTTATTATACTCGTTTTTTTGGAAAAATCCACGCGTTTTGGAGATTGAAAAGAACGGTTTTTAAATAAAAAAACTTTCCGGAATAAGCGATCCGCACTTGATACCGTATTTGTCGAACATCGGTTTCATCGCTTCAAGCTCTTCTCTTTCATTTCCTTCGATCGGATAGTAGTCGATCCTTTCGACGTCATCCATCGTAAGTATGCCGAAAAACTGTAGTTCGTAGTACTCAAAGCCGAAGCGCCCTTCAAAAACTTCGGTGATATGGTTCGGAAACTCGGAATTGAGTTTTTCCATGATTATGAGCGTGTAAAAAGCATGAAAACCGTCGATATTTTTGATTTTGAGCGACGGATTTTTGTCAACAGAACCCGTCAGGGCAAGCGAATTGGGATTTTCAGCAAAAACGGGAACTTTCCTGAAAAATTCACCGAAATTCACGCTGCTTCCGACCGTCATCGTCGTCCTTTTGATCAGATTTTCCTTTTTGAAAGTGACTAAGATCTGCCCGAAATGGTAGAAAACATCTTCATCCTTCAAAAGATCTTTCATTTTGTCTTTTCCCGTCAGAAGCCCGAATTTCGGGAACTCTTCGGGAGCAAGTTTTTCGGCATCGATATTGAAAAGTGTCGAAACGACCTGCTTTCTCGTCTCGAATCCGCCGACAGTCGTGCCGTATGAAGTTTCCATCATGTTTTTAAAGCAGTTCTCTTCCGCCGCTTTCTTGAAAGCATCGAGCTTTATGCACATCGAAAAATCGTTTTTTTCAACGACTTCACGCAAAAAATCATCAACTGTTTTGACCCTTTCGAGCTCTTTCTCGTGAGCTTTTCTGAATTGAAAGTACATTTTGTCGTGGTAATTACGGAATTTTTCAAGAACGCTCATGTTCACCTCTAAAGTTTTAAAGTTTGATTTTCATGTCCTGACACTGGCTTCTGTACAAATCGGAAACCATCATCGCGACTTCGTCAGGAAGGACTGCAGCGACCTTTTTCAAGTTGTGGTCGGTGAGCCATTTTCTGAAAACTTCCTTTGATTTGTCGGGGATGAAACGTGCGCTGTCGCTTGTGAAAGTCTCGTCAACAAGCGAAAGAACGCCGTCGATAAAGCCGTATTCGACCTTGCCGTCTGCGATCTCGAAGCCGAAATTTTCAAGCGCGTAGTCGCGGCAGAGTTTGAAAAGTCTGATCGTGGTATCCTTTACCTGCTGCGCGGTTTCCTTTGATCCGATGAGGGTCGCCATCTGGTCGAAAGTTATCTTGTCGTCGGTTTCAGATTTTTCGGTCGGGGTGAAGATCGGTCCGTTTTTGATGAGCGAACCTTCAGCAAAGTCGTCCGCTTCGATCTTGTCCCAGATCCAGGTGTTGTTTTTGAGCGCCGAAACGGCTGAACCAAAAATTCTGAAGCGGCATACAGCTTCTACCGGAAGGACTTCTGCGTGTCTTCCGAGCATTACCCTGCCCTTGAGCCACGGCAGATCGAGAAGTCTTTTTTCTCCTGTGATTTCAGCGATTTCTTCAACATCGTCGCTTACAAAATGGGTGCTGAAGCCGTGCTCTTTTATGAATTTGAACCAGAAAGCAGACTGCTGCGTGAGATAGATCCCCTTCGACGGAACACCCGTCTTCATAACGACGTCGAACGCGCTGATCCTGTCGGTCGCAACTATCAGAAGATAATCGCCCAACTCATAAACTTCACGGACTTTACCCTTTTTGAAAAGCTTCAAAAAAGGGATTTCCGATTCCATCAAAACATCTTTTCCAGCAACTTTTTCGATTCTAAGCATTGTATCCTCCTTTTAAAAATCATTAAAAAACAACCGCGCGATTCTAATTGTTATTGCAAATTCTGCAAACAAAATCAGCTTTCTTTCGATTTTTTCCAATCTTCGTATACTTTCACAAGTTCTGCCATCAGAGCCGCTTTATCGCCGCCGGTATCAAAACGCAACTCCTCGTGCAGTCTGACAAGTGCGGAAAAATCAATGTTTCTGCCCAATTTTTCACTGTTTTTTTCTATCCAGCGGCGCAAAGTCTCGCTTTCTTCGCGCGTCAAGCCGTTTTCCGCATAGTAGTCAAGCATTTTATAAAGCGGTGAATCAAGCCCTGCGGCTTCAAACAGAGGCTCAATTTCGTTGCGCTCAGGCTTTTTCACGCGCCTTTTACGCATATAAACCCGAACCATCAGAAAAATAGTGAGAAGTGACGCCGCTGCAATCAGGATCCTGTTGAATTCGCTGCTCTTTTTCCTTCTGTAATTTTCGTATTTCATCTTTATCCACGCCATAAGATCACTCACCGGCTCGAAAAACGATTTTCCGTCGGAATCGGCACTTTTCCACTGCGGCGGAGTCGTATCGACATCTATCCACCTGTCGCCGATATAAGCTGCAACCCATGCGTGGGCGTCACGCTTTCTTGCAAGAAGTGCATTTTCAAAGGAGTCGTATTCGTCGAGCATGAAACCGGTGCGGTATCTCGCTGCAATTCCTGCATTTCGCAGCATCAGCACTGTTGCCGTCGCAAAGTATTCGCAGTGTCCTGAACGCGTATTGTTCAGAAAATCGGCAAGATAAGAGCCGCCTGCAGTCCTGTTTTTCTGGTCAAGTGTGTAGTTGAATCCTGCGAAAAAACGCTCGATATTTTCAAGAGTTTCTTCTGGCGTATCTCCGAAAATCCCGTTAGTACGCATAACTTCATTGATTACAGCCTGTTCTTCTTTCGGGACAAAAAGATCCGATCTTCCCGGCATCGGCTCAAAACTTTCTTCAGGATCGTAAGTCATCGTAAATTCGAGCAGTTCCGGTCCTTCCTCGACATATATCGCACCAAGAATACTTCTTTCTATTCCGGCGACATCAAGCTCGGTAGCCCTTTTTGCACCGTCAGGAAGAGGTAGCACACCTTCGCCTTTGTTCTTATTCATCCAGATCGAAATTTTCATCTTATTTTTTCCTTCTCCGACCCCGAAAAACTGCCACTCCATGTCGCTGTCGGGAAAAATCGAATCTGTTTTTTTCGGTCTGGAATACCACGTGTTGTTGACTATGACATTGTAATCCGACTGCTTCATATAAAGAGGAACCGACGGCTCTTCCGAATAAACTCTGAAAACGATTTCTCCCGAAAGTTTCATTTTTCCGAGTTCTCCCATCGAAGTCGAAGTTCTGAAGGGATCGGCACTCAAAGATTCATACCAGTCGTTATACCACTGCATCATTTTCCGGCTTATCAGAAAGTGCCCTGCGACGACAGTTCCGCCAATAAAAACTGTAATAAAAACAGCTATAAAGCAGAACTTCAGATAACGCTTGAAAGACTTCGGATCCTTCACGCTTCCTGAAAGAACGACGAATATTATCAGCATAAAGAGAGCTATGAACCAAACACTTTTTATGTTTGCCGCCGCAGTCGCGAAAAGTACCGACAGAATGTAGAGAGTTCTTATATCGACCGGCGCATGGGCGTGTATCCTTTTTCCGAATTTAGTTCCGATAACGACTTTGTCGGAAGTACTGAAAAGCTGTGCGAAAAGAAGCGGCATGAAAATTATCGGGAGAGTCGTGATAAATCCTAAAAAAATCATCCGCGGCTCGTTTTCGACATAGGAATAGAAAAGGAGAATGAACATCACGAGCGAACTGAGATCCGAAATTCTGACAAAATCCTTTTTCTGCAGATCGAACCGCGTTTTTATGAGATTGTGCGCCTCGAAAATAACGGCAGCAACTATTGAAAAGACTTCCCAACCGGTGCAGAAACCCCAGAAAATCGTTGAAAAACCTATGAAAAGCGGAGGAAATCTCAAAAATCACCTCAAACAAAAACTGCAGGATTATACTGATTCTGAAATTTTACGGAATGAAATTTATTAATTTACAGACCGAGAAGTTTTTGGATAAATTTAATTTCATTTTTACGAACCCAGAAAACCTACTTCTGATATTTTTCAATCACACATTCGTGTACTTTTGTTGTTTTGTCGTAATTGACGGCAACAAGAAGAAGATTATCGAGATAATTTTCAAATGCAGCAGGGTAATTTTTGTTTTTGATCTGTTTTATCGCCGTATCGGCATCGTGGTTACACTTGAGTTCAATAATCATCGCAGGATCTTTTTTGTCAATCGGAATAAAACCGATGTCGGCAAAACCGCGTCCTGCCGGAAGTTCCTGAATTATCGTGTATTTTGTTCTGACTGTGTAGTAAGCCAGAATTATTGCAGCCTGCAGCGATGATTCGCGGTTGTAGTTTTTTATGCTTGAAACTTCTTCGTGCGCCCTGTCCAAAGCGGCTGCGACTTCCTCTGCCTCTCCATCAATAGTGAGTTCAAGAAGTTCTTCTGAATCTCGAATCATTTCAACAACTTTTGAAAAATTCCCGGCTTTTTTGACTGCCTTTTCCCATTCCTGACGGATTTCCTTGTTCGGGATGCGGCATAATTGGGTGTCCGGATCGTAATTAAGATAACCCAAATGAATGAGATAAGTCAAAACATCGTCTTTGGTGTTGATTTTATTAAGAGAATTTTCAAAATCCTCAACATCGACCTTGATTTCTTTTTCGGCAAGCATATCAATAACAGCAATTTTTACACCGTCAAAATCAAGATTTATATAATCTGAAACCGCCTCGTAAGACCCTGTTTTTGTCCAGTAATTGCCGAATTTACGCCCCATCATCGCCTTGACGACCGAATTCGGGTTGTAAATATCAAACTCACCTATTTTGTAGCCGTCATACCAGTTTTCGCACTCCGCAAAACTCATTCTGTATTCATTGCAGAGAGCTTCCGCCTCATCTTTGGTGAATCCGAAAAACTCGGCTGTCCATGCAGGATTAAGAATCGTGTATTCATCAAAATTATTGAGTTTCGACTGCACCATGTCACGTTGAATCGGAAGAATTCCCGTCAAATACGCAAGAGCGATTGTTTTTGAGAGATGTTCGCTTTTGAAAAGAGCATTTAGAAGACTGCGGTATTTTTCGACAATATCGTCACTTACTTTTTCACGGATCAAAGTGTCGTATTCATCAATGATTATAATAAATTGGGTGTTTGTATCATCGTAAGTCAGCTGAATCATTTCGGCAATAGAAAGCTGGTCATCAAATTCAATATTAGGAAACTCTTTCCGAAAATCTCTAAGAAGATGGATCCCCAAATTTTTCAGAACATCGTTTTTGTCTTCCGAATTGTTGTAGAAAAATCCCATATCAATAGAAAGCACATTGAATTTGTTGAGATTCTCTCCGAAGCAAGGATTTTTGGCAATTTTCAGTTTCGAGAAAATTTCTCTTGAATCGCACCCTTTGGAAAAATATGCCTTCATCAAATCGCCTGTCATAGTCTTGCCGAAGCGGCGCGGTCTGGATAAACAGACAAATTTCTGTTGAGTATTCAACAACTTGCTGATTTTGCCGATAAACAGCGACTTGTCGATAAAAATCTCAGAATTAAGAGCTGTTTTCAAGTTTTCATTTCCCGGATTCACATAAAATCCCATGATTTCCTCCTCAAAAAACCGCATAATTATACACATAAAGCCGGATAAATAAACAAAAAATCATTTTTAGCCGGGATTTCGGGCACATAATGCCCGACTTTCATTTTTGTGATTTTGTCAGAATTTTACCCACTCTTCGGCAAAATCAGTCGTCATAGTGCCGGAATGAACTTTTTTTATCACGCCGTCCTGAATGAGAAGCGTTGTCGGAAGGACGGAAATGTAGAGATCTTCAAAAAATTCTTCGTTTGCGATGACGCTTTTGAAGCCCGGTTTGACTTCGCGGTAGACTTCGTATTTGAAAGCCGGTTTTATCGCGCCGTAAACCTGATGTTTTTCTGCAATTTTGTTGATTTCCGGCATTTCTGCAAGGCAGGCTCCGCACCATGTAGCCCAGATATTGAGAATGACTGTGCCTTTAGACACATCCAGTGAAGTTCTGCGTCCTGTCTGCGGATCAACGCCCGAAATTTCGCGGAGTTCGCGCCCAGGAAGGAATATTGATGCGCCGAAATATGAAAAAACATTGAACAGAAGAACAATTATTACAAGTGAAAAAATGATTATGTGGAAAATTTTATTGTTCTTTTTCTCTTCCATTACTTTATATTTACGTTGAAAGTTCCCAAAATAAAACGTTTCTGACCGTCGTTGAAAGATTCCTTATCGACATCCATTCTCGTATTTCCTTCGTAAAATCCGGTATATATCTTGACTCCGCCGCCAGGATGCGCTTTAGGTACATTTACTTTGAAAGTGTCTTTCAGGATCGTGCCGGGAGTCCATTTCGTAGTCGGCAGATAGCCCTGCTGCGGATAGTCGTCAAGTTTGAACGAGTGCGGCAGCGCCCCGCTGTAAACGTCGAAATGAAAGAAAACTTTCCAGTTTTTATCCGTCTCTTTCAAAACTTTATAGTAAAGCGTGAGTTCGATCTCTTCGCCCGGATCGAAACGCTGCTTGTTGATGTCGTAACCTATGATTTCAATTGTTTTACCGCCTAAAGTTCCGTTTATCTTTTTGATATTCGAAGGGATCTGCGACTCTTCAAGGAGATTTTTCTTCCACTTGTCGGACATATCGGCATTTTTATCCTGCATAGAAGCGGTGAACATTTCGATTTCCATGTATGTATCGACCTCATCGTCTGCAACTTTTGTTATCGGTATTCCAGGCTTGTCAAGAAGTGCCGCGCGAAGTTCTGAAACTCTATCCTTTTTAGTGGTTATGAAAACCGTATTATTCGGATTTTTCTCAAGAAGTGTCTGAATCTGTTCGACTTTCGTGTAACGCAGAAGCTGTTCGTCAAGACCGAGATAAAAATACATCGAGCGGTTTTTCCAGTTGTGATAATCAACGATTTTGTCGCCCGGCTTCTTCATTTCGAAGTATTTTTCAACGAGATGCTTCGGCGTAAAAACTTCAAGCATATCCGGAACCCAGACAAAATTGATGTATCCCGACCAGACGACTGCAACAAGCGAAAAAGCAGCAGAAGAAATCTCAAAAAGGATCTTTTTGTCAGGTTTGACTGCCGGCAGAAGAATAAAAAACGCCATCAGCGGAACAAAGACCGTAAGCATCGGAACAGGATCGAAAACGCGCCCGAACCAAGTCTGGACGTGGTGAGTCGTTATGAGATAAATCATGTCGGCATAGTTGAAACCGGTCCCGATATCCTTCCCTATCAGAATGAGGAAAAGCGCCGAAACAACGCCGATAACGGTATAAACTTTCGAAAGTTTCTCGCTTCCAAGAAGATCAACGAAACCTTCAGCAAGGATCATCACCATGAAGGGAACTACCGGAAAAACATAGTGCGGAAACTTTGTTGCAGCCAGAGTGAAGAAAAGGAACAGGAAGAAAAACGTGAGGACTGCAAAAGCCAAGTCTTTGTTTTTCCTGACTTTTCCGGCTGCCGAAAAAAGTGCCGGAATGAGAAATGCGACCCACGGGAAAGCGCCTAAAGAAAGCTGCCAGATGTAAAATTCAAAGGGGCCGTCGGGCTTGTCTATCGTCCCTTCAAGGCGTCCGAAGTGGTGCTCCATAAAAAACTCTTTATAGAAGGGCGCTCCGTGCTTTACCCCCATGTAGAGATACCACGGAAGCGAAACGAAGAGAAAAATCGCAAGTCCTTCAAAAGGCCTGAGAGAAAAGACAAAATCGAGCGCATCTTTTGCTACAGCCTTGATTCCCTTGGAATAATCAAGAGTTACGATCATCCAGAGAATCATTGCTGCGATCGGGAAACATATAGCCAGAAGCCCTTTCGTGAGCATTCCGAGCCCCATAAAAAGATAGGAAAGACGGATCAGTTTTTTGTCTTTGTCACGCTGCCCGATGTAGAGAAAACCGATAGATGCGGTCAAAAACGTGACAAAAGTTATATCCCACATGAACTGACGCGTGATCATGTAGGTGTAAGGAGTGAAAACCGCGATAAATGCGGCAATCAGAGCCTTCAGCGGATCTTTGAGAATCTTTTCAGCTATAAAATGGATAAGAAGAATAAAAAATATTCCGTTTATTACAAAAGGAAGCCTGAGTGCGAGCTCTGTCGGACCGAAAATTTTCATGAAGGGAAAAACCATCCAGAAACAGAAGATCGGTTTTGACCAGAAATTGTGCTTTCCGAGATAAACCGGATCGAGGAACCAGTCCCAGGAACTGTTCGCCATCATCTCCATCGCGACTCTGCCGTAATGCGGCTCCCACTGCCCTAAAACCGGATAACTTCCGAGCAGCGGCAGAAAGAAAAGCGCTGAAAGAATCGTGAGAAAAATGCGCGGATGATTCAAAATCACCGCATGAAGTCCTTCTTTTTTATCCATAAAAAACTCCTTAAAAACAACAAAACTGAAAATTATAGAGTGCTGGAGATGCAAGTCAAAAAATATCGGATACCAATGACAAACCCGGGTTGGCAAGCGTGTCAGAAAATAGTTATTCCTTCCCTATTTTCTCGGTCGCTTTGGAATAAAGAAGAAGGACGATGAAAATCAAAGTCGAATATGCCGCAGCGTAGCCGTAGCGTTCCTGACGCTGGAATGCCCATTTGTAGGCTTCGCTGATGAGGATCTCGGTCGCACCGTCGGGTTCGCCGCCGGAAACGAGGTAGATGATGTTGAACATGTTGAATGTCCAGACGCTGCCCAAAATCACGGCCGGAAGAAGCGCCGGTTTGAGGAGCGGCAGGATCACATGTCTGAAACGTTGTATTCCGTTGGCTCCGTCAACGCTTGCTGCATCTTCAAGTTCGTGCGGGATAGCCTGTAAAGCTCCCAAAGCAGTGACCATCATGAACGGGAATCCGAGCCATGTATTTGTAGTGACATTTGCCGCAAACGAAGTCCAGAAACCGCTGAACCAGCTCACAGGTTCAAGCCCGATTGCCTGCAGAATGCCGTTGATCGCACCGAATTGGCGGTTGAACATTCCCTTCCAGATGAGTGCCGTGATGTAGTTCGGAACAGCCCACGGGATTATGAGAAGCATTCTGTAGACCCCTTTGAGCTTGAGCCACGGTTCACGCAGCATGAGTGCAAGTGCGAGACCTATCGAAACGTGCAGGAAGACATTCACAGCAGTCCACAAAATCGTGACAAGAAGCGTGAAGTAGAAAGAAAGCGAATCGGTTATCGGGAAATCCTTCGAAAGCAGGATCGAAATAAAATTCGTGAATCCGACGAACTGGTATTCACCGCTTTTGTGAGCGAAAAATGCGACCGCAGTTCCGACTGCAAACGGAACGAAAACCAGAACCAGCATCGAGAACATCGCCGGGAAAAGGTAGATGTAAGGAGTCGGGGACGAAATAAGTTTATCGAAAAATTTATATTTTTTGATCTGTCTGACCGTGAAAACAAGTCCGGCCAGAGCTGCAACAACTAGGATTATGACGAAAACCACCGGACTTTGCGCCGCCGGAAGAGGTTTTGAGAAGATTTTGAACTGCTGCTGAGCACCGTCGAGAGCATTTTCTGCCGTGTCTGCTCCTCTCAGAACCTTGCGAAGTGCGCCTGCAAGAGGTTCCCAGACCATTCTCATTTTAGGATTGTTGCTCATCGGAACGGCGACTTCAGCCTGTTTTTTGAAAACATTGAGAATCTCGTCGGCTGCGACTTTCTCATCTTCGTAGACCGAAGCTGTGGCGACCGACTGCCTGCCTGTTATCGCACGGACTTTTGCAGCATCGCGCGAAACAAGGAAGTTTCCGAATGCAGCAGCACCTGCTTTGTCCGTCGTTTCGTGATTTGAAATCAGGTATGCTTCGACCGTGAGGAAAGGTTTCATCACCTCTCCTGTTGACGTTACTTTCGGCAGAACAGCAACTGAATAAGGAACATTTTTGTCGATTTCACCCAGAAACCACGGACCGTTGATCACAAAAGCCGAATTCCCCTCGTTGAACATCTGAGTTACAAGTGCGGCAGTCGCTTCCTGCGGCGTGACCTTCGATTTATTAACCAAATCATCAATAAATTCAAGCGCTTTTACATTATTTTTGTCGTTGAGGCATGCAAGCCCGTCTTCTCTTTCCGAACCGTTTTCAAAGCAGAATTTGCCGCCGAAACCGTAGATGAAACCTGCAGCAAAATAAGCCGAAGTCGCTTCGAAGGCAAGACCGTACTTCCCGTTTTTCGCATCAGTGAGCTTTTTCGCCGTCTCCAGAAGCTCGTCAGTCGTTTCAGGCACTTTTTCAACCATATCGGTGCGGTAGAAAAGGACTGCGCTTTTGAATGAAAGCGGAAATCCCCAGTATTTTCCGCCATATTTCAAAGATTCGAGAGTCGATTGGATTATGTCGCCCTTGACTCCATCACTTAAAACTTCAGAAACATCCGAAATTATTCCGCTTTCAGCCCAGTCCCCTACTCTTTCATGAGCGAAGATGAATGCATCAGGGCCGTTTCCGCGGGGGATCGCACTCGTCAGCTTGTTGGCAAAAGCGTCATACGGAACATTGAGAAGATCCACTTTGTATTCAGATTGCAGCTCGTTGAATTCGCTGCGCAGTTTTTCAAGAGCCTGCTGCTCTTCGCCGCGGTATGAATGCCATACCGTTACTGTTTTTCTCTCGGCAAAAAGAGAAAAAACAAGGAGTAAAACCGATAAAAAGATAGTTAGTTTTTTCATTTTTTATTACTTTGAAGTGATTTTAAAATCTCTAATAATTCCTTATCCTTTTGAGTTCCGATAAGAAGTTTGTTCCCGTTCGGGAACTCCAACTGCAGGCCTCTGTCGCCGCGAATGCTCAAAGATCTGTTGTTGTGCCTTCCTTTGTAGCCCCAGCCGCCGTATTCGCGTACCGGATGATATGTTTTGATATGATATGTCATATTGCTGAAAGGATAGAATTTGAACGAAAATCCCAAAGGAAACATCCTTACATAAACACCCTGTTCAGTAATTCTCGTCTCTAATTTTATGCAGCTGATAAGAATCAGAACAGGTATGCAGCAGGCAATGTAGCTGAGAAGATAGTGAAGCATCTGCTGCTGAGGAACTCCGTTTTCAGTCATTTTGCTGATTTGGATGACCGACGGAACAACTATGGCTAAAACAATGATCAGCCACAGCCACCACTGCGTCAGCCGCTGTTTTTCGTAAAAAAGGACCTTTTCCTCTTCCATTGTTCCCTCCATCAACGCCTTTTGCTGTAATCGCATCCGCAGTATTTCTGCCGATACAAGCCATATTCTTTCGAAAGTTCGATCGAGCGTTTATAATCCCACCTTTCCAAAAACCAGCGTATCCCGAATTTAGCTGAAAGCAGCTTTCCGGTTTCGTCTAGCCACTCAAAATTTTTGTACGGACTTATCGCCAGAGTCGTGCTCACCGCATCACAGCCGAGTTCAGCCGCCTTTTTGAAACTCTCCAAAAGCCGCAGATAGTAGCATATCCTGCAGCGGAAACCGCCTTCGCCGCTGAGTGAGACCGGCTCTATAAGCGCATTCCACGCATCGTAGTCGTATTTTCCGCGCAGCACTTTTACCGCGTTTCCGTAACGGGTTTCAATGTATCTGACAAGTTCCGACCAGCGTTTTTCCTCTTCTTCAGCAGGAGAAATGTTGGGATTGTAGTAAAAAACTGCAATATCTGCCTCTGGATCATCACTCATTATTTTTTCAAGAGTCGCCGTAGTGCACGGGGCACAGCAGGCATGAAGAAGAATTTTTTCACTCATTCCGGTTACTTGGCAGCTGGTTTAGTCTCTTTCTTTTCCTGTTTTTCCGATTTCGAAGAGTTTATTTTTTTATTGATATTGGCAATAAGCTCGTCGACACTTTTTTCTTTCAGATTTTTCTCAAACTGCTCACGATAGTTTCTCGCAAGGCTGACAGTATCAAGTTCGACATCAAAAACTTTATATTTGCCGTCAATTTTCCTGATGTGGTAAACCAGTTCGTAACCGACTGTTTTTCCTTTGAAAATCCCCTGGATCTCAGACGTTATGAAAATACTTTCAGGAACACCTTTGAGGTATTTTTTCTCAGTTCCCTTATCCAGATATTTTTTCTCGTAACTTTTGTTGTAGAAGAGTTTATCCAAATAGACATCAGTAAACAACTCTTTGATTTTATTAAACAATTCTTCTTTTTTGTTTTCCGGTGTCTCATCCCATTTTTTACCCATTATATATGCCGAAATAAAGCGGTAATCGATGATTTCTTCAACGATATCCTTTATTTCCTTGTCTTTTGCAGCATATTTCGGTGTTCCCTTTTTCGGATTTATATTTGCCAACTTTTCAAAAGCCTGCTCTTTTGTTTCAAGCATTTTCATGGCAACTGATACATCAAGTCCTGAAGTGTCCGATGTCTGTTTGCTTTCCGGAGCCTTAACAGTTTGGGCAAAAATACCAAAACACCAGCAAACTGCGATTATTACTAAACTTTTCTTCATCATTCCGCTCCCGTAAATTCAATAATATCTTCAATTTTCATATTGTAATCGTAAATTGCTTTTATATATTCCTGCTCGTTTTCAAAAAACGCTTTGACCGCATCGATCAGATCTTTCGTGCCGGTAGTCATTCCGGATTCGTAGTTCGTATATTCCGTCGTCATCATCCCTTTTGTTGTTTTGCGGATCTTCTTCAGGTGCGAAATACGGGAATCAAGTGCTTTTAAATCATTATATTTTCTCTGAATTTGCAAAGAAACATTCTGTTCCGCAAAAAACGCTTTTGCTTTCATGTAATTGTATTCAGCCTTGGCTTTCTGGATCTTTCTGACCTGTTCCATTATGTTCAAATTGAAAATCAGCCCTATTCCGATTTCACCGTCATAACCGTTGTACGGACTGTTTGTTTTCGGGTAATTTCTTTCATCGACGGAACTTGTGTATCTGTATGAATATGACCCGACCATTCCGAAATTAGGGAAAGTGCGTCTAACTTCCAGTCTGTAAAGTTTCTCATAAATGTATAGCCCCTTTTGAAGGTAGGCTGAATACGGGCTGTTCTGTTTCATGAAACCGACAAGCTCCGGGATTTCTTTGGAAAATTCCTGTTTTTTAATTTCCTTGTCGGCAAAAGTCCAGTTTTCACCAAGAACTTCAGTAATAAGCGACTTCAATGTATCAGTCTGCAAAAGAAGTCTGTCGTATAAATACTGGATTTTTTCTTTTTCAATCAGCAGTTTGTTGAGATCCTTCTGAGTTACCCCCTCTTTTTCTTCGTAGAGCATGTCCCGGATTTTCTCTTCGACTTTATCAAGCTCCTTTATCGCCGGTTCCATAATGTCGATATAGCTCTGCGCCATGACCCAGGACCAATAAATCGTCGTAGCCTCTTTTTTTAGCTTAAGATCTGTAATTCTGGATTCAGCTTTTCTGAGTTCGACCTGTGCCTGTGCCGCATGTTTTCCGGCATAAATCTTGCCGAAAGTGTAAATCGGAAGGATAAATTCGATCTTGGTTCTTACAGCTATACCCCATTCCGTAATATCGCTGTAGTATTTGTGCCACTCCCCCTCTTTAAATTCAGGAATACCGTTTCCGTCGGCATCCGGTAGTATCTCTGAAGGCTCATAAACATACTTCGGAAAAGGACCTATTCCTGTAACGATTTTTAATGTCGGGAACATCTGGGCAATAACAGAATCGTAATCAGCCTCTGCCATCTGCACTCTATATTTTGAAGCATCCCGGAGACCGGTCTTTGCTATAAATTTCTCAACAAATTCATCTTTAGTATAAACCGCAAGATTGGAACCATTTGCAGATTTATCAATATTTTCAACTGGTTTTCCGTCATTTTCCGTGACGTTTCCAGCCGGTTTTTCAGGTTCGGAACCAGAATTATTTTCCTCTTCAGGCGTCTCTGCCGAGAGAAAAAAGAATAAGAGTATTATAAAAAAAGAAAGGAGCGCCCTTTTGAAAGACGCTCCCGAAAATGTAAAATCAGAAAATTTGCTCATTAAAAAATTATTTCATCTGAGCTGCAACTTCTTCCGCGAAATTTTCTACTTTCTTTTCAATGCCTTCGCCGAGTTCAAAACGGTTGAAGCGGACGACTTTAAGTTCGCAGCCGACTTTCTTTCCTGTTTCTTTTACGTAATCTTTGATCTTAAGATCGTTGTTCATAACGAAAACCTGCTCGAGAAGAGTGTTTTCCGATATGAATTTCTGGATCTTTCCTTCAACGATCTTTTCTGCGACAGCCTGCGGTTTTCCCATTTCAAGGACCTGAGCAAGGAAAGCGTGCTTTTCGGAAGCAAGTTTATCCTGCGGGAAAGAATCAACGTCAACGCAGTCAGGACGCATTGAAGCGATCTGCATAGCGATTCCGTCAGCCATTTCAATAACTTCCGGCTTCTTTGCACAATCAGCGCAGCATGCTTCGATCTCAAGCATAACGCCGATCTTTCCGCCCATGTGAACATAAGAATGAACAAGCGATTTTTCACCTGCTTCATATTTGACGAATCTTCTCGGTTTGATGTTCTCGCCGATAACTGCGACTGCTTCTTTCGTCATGGTCTCTACTTCTGCATTGTAGAAGTTTTCTTCCATTGAAACGACCTGATTTTCTTCTTTTGCATTTTTTACAAAGTAATCAAGCATCTTTTGGGAAAGTTCTTTGAAACCGTCACTTTTTGCAGCAAAGTCCGTTTCGCAGTTGAGTTCGAGCATAAGCCCTTTGTTTCCTTCGATAGAAACGAGAACAGCGCCTTCTGCCGCTACTCTGCCGGCCTTTTTAGCTGCTTTCGCGATACCCTTATCCTTAAGGATCTGCATGGCCGCATCAAGGTCGCCGTTAGCTTCCATGAGGGCTTTTTTGCAGTCCATCATTCCTACGCCGCTTTTTTCTCTGAGTTCTTTAACCAATCCTGCAGTAATTTCCATAGTTTCCTCCTATTCTTTTTCAGCTGCTTCTTCAACTGCTTCCGACTCTTCAGCTTCTGCAGTCTGGATCCTTTTAACGCGGACTTTTCTTCCCGCAACGCTTCTTGTTTCGCCTCTTGCCGGTTTGTCCTTTCTCTCTTTCTGCTCGGTAGCGAGTTTCTGTTTGTAAATGTCAAGACCTTCCATGTAAGCGTCAACGATATCTGATGTTACAAGGGAGATGCAGCGCATTCCGTCGTCGTTTGCAGGAATGAGGTAGTCGATACCGTCAGGGTTGCCGTTTGTATCGATGATGGAAATTATCGGAATACCGAGTTTCTGTGCTTCGTGAACTGCAAGATGCTCTTTCATCGGGTCAACGATGAAAATTGCGCCCGGCATTTTGTCCATCTTCATAACGCCTGCAAGGTTCTTCTCGAGTTTGTCTTTTCTCTTCTCGATGTCTGCAAGCTCTTTTTTCTTGTACATCCTTCTCTTTTCGGTGGTAAGGATCTCTTCGAATTTCTGGAACTTTTTGACCGACTGGTTGATCGTTACGAAGTTCGTGAGCATTCCGCCGAGCCAGCGGTAGTTGACGTAAGGAACTTCCGCTCTTTCAGCTTCAGCCTTGATGACTTCCTGAGCCTGTCTTTTTGTTCCGACGAGGAAAATCGTATCTCCCTGCATACCGAGTTCCTTTACGAACTTTTTAGCGTCTTCGATGAGTTCCATCGTCTTCTGAAGGTTGATGATGTGGATGTTGTTGCGTTCCGTAAAAATGTACGGAGCCATTTTGGGATTCCATTTCTGTTTCTGGTGTCCGAAGTGAGCACCGGCTTTGAGCATTTCTCTTAATTCAGGCATTTTTTCCTCCAAGAATTACCTGTTAATAATCTTCCCTCCGCATCCCGCTCACTCTCAAACAAGAGACAGGCACGGGACTAACGCACGGAGGTGCTTCAAAAAAACGCGCGATTCTACACTTAAATATTTAAAAGTCAAATAAATTTAATATTCTGATCTTTCGGTTCAATCGACCACAACTTTCGGGATCCTGCTTGAAAGTCTTGCTACAACTTCGTAGTTGATCGTTCCGGCAAGTCCCGCAAGCTGTTCGGCGCGGATGATCTGGTCGCCCTGTTCTCCGATGAGGACGACTTCGTCTTCAGCCTTGACGTCTGGAATATCGGTGACGTCGATCGTGGTGAGGTTCATCGCTATCCTGCCGAGTATCGGAGCGCGCTTTCCATGTACCAGAACATAGCCCTGATTCGAAAGTTTCCTGTCGTAGCCGTCGCTATAACCTATCGGAAGTATTGCGATTTTTGAATCGCGTGTCATCTGGTGTGAGCAGCCGTACCCTATAAAATCGCCCGCTTTCACGGTCTTTACCTGACCGATCACCGTTTTCCACGAAAGAACAGGCGTCAGGATATGTTCGGGACCGTGCCCGTGCTCGATTATGTAACTCAAATATGTCTCTTTCGAAGGCCAGAGACCGTACTGCGCTATCCCCAGACGGACCATATTGAAGTGGGTGTTGTTGTATATCGCAGCGGCCGCGCTTGAAGCAAAGTGCATGTCGAAGCCGGAAAAACCGGCATCGCGGATGTGGGCGATCTCTCTTTTGAAGCGCTCGATCTGCAGCCTTGCATAAGAGTGGTCAGTCGTATCCTCGATGTTCGCAAAGTGGCTGTAGACCGCTCTGAGTTTGATATTCGTGCACTTTTTGAGTTCGCCGATAAAATCTATAAGCACCTGACCGGAGATCCCCTGCCTGTTCGTTCCGGTCTCGATCTTAAGGTGAATATTCACGATTTTTCCCAAAGATTTTGCAATATTATCGTAATTATGCAGATATTCGGGATCACAGCAGAGAACTTCGATATCGTTCTCGACCGCGGCAGATGCCATTCTTTTGATTACAGGACCGACGACAACTATTCTCTGGGTAAAACCCTGTTTTCTCAAAATCAGAGCCTCGTCGATGCTGTGGACGCAGAAAACCTTCACTCCGCATTCATCGGCGAAATGGGCGATCTCGACCATTCCGTGACCGTATGCATTTGCCTTGATTACGACGGCGAGTTCCGTTCCCGGAGTCAGTCTGCTTTTAAAAAAATCAATGTTTTTTTTGTAAGCCGAACGGGAAATCTCGATCCAGCTTGAATAAAGTGCTTCGCTCATGTTTTCTCCGATAAAAAAAACGGGGCCTTGCGACCCCGCTCAAAAATTATTCGTCGATATCCTCGAAAAGGATCCCTCTTCCCGGGAAAAATGCGCTTTCGTCAAGCTGTTCTTCGATTCTGAGAAGCTGGTTGTACTTCGCGATTCTTTCGCTTCTGCAAAGGCTTCCGGTTTTGATCTGGCCTGCGTTTACAGCGACTGCAAGGTCTGCGATGAACGTGTCTTCGCTCTCGCCGCTTCTGTGGCTGATGACTGTAGAGTAACCTGCCCTGTGTGCAAGTTCGATCGTGTCAAGCGTTTCTGTGAGAGTGCCGATCTGGTTGAGTTTTATGAGTATTGCATTTGCAACGCCTCTTTCGATGCCTTCACCGAGTCTGTCAGCGTTCGTTACGAAAAGGTCATCGCCGACGATCTGGATCTTGTCGCCGAGTTCTTCGGTCATCAACGCCCAGCCTTCCCAGTCGTCTTCTGCCATACCGTCTTCGATCGAGAAAATCGGGTATTTCGAAACGAGGTATTTGTAGTATTCGACCATTTCGACTCTGGTTTTTGATTTTGCGCCCGATTTTTTGAACTCGTAAAGCTCTTTATCGGTGTCGTAAAGTTCGGAAGCAGCAACGTCAAGTGCGAGAACGACGTCTCTGCCGGGAACGTATCCTGCCTGTTCGATTGCAGCCATGATGACCTGCAGTGCCTCTTCATCGTTGGCAAGGTTCGGAGCGAAACCGCCTTCGTCGCCTACACCTGTTGCAAGTTTCATGCCTTTGAGGAGTTTCTTGAGTGAATGGAAAACTTCAGCGACCATTCTGAGACCTTCCTTGAAGCTGTC
Organism: uncultured bacterium; assembly: GCA_905235605.1. GTDB lineage: Bacteria > UBP6 > UBA1177 > UBA1177 > UBA1177 > UBA1177. Next base: position 1,143 of record CAJOMF010000047.1, on the reverse strand, counting down.
TGCGCCTACCGGCATTACCATGAACTCCTGAATGTCGACGGTGTTGTCTGCGTGTTGTCCGCCGTTGAGGATGTTGCACATCGGAACAGGAAGCGTGTCGGATCTGAGTCCGCCGATGTATCTGTAAAGCGGAAGACCGAGCGATTTTGCCGCGGCTCTTGCAACTGCCATCGAAACGCCGAGCATTGCGTTCGCGCCGAGGTTCGTCTTGTTTTCGGTATCGTCAAGACCGATCATCGTTTCGTCGATCATTCTCTGGTCAAGAGCGTTCATGCCGATGATTTCCGCAGCGATTTTCTCAATGTTTTCAACTGCTTTCGTAACACCTTTGCCGAGGTATCTTTCTTTATCGCCGTCTCTGAGTTCAAGAGCTTCGTGAACGCCCGTGCTTGCGCCGCTCGGAACTATCGCGGATGCCGTAACACCGTTAGCAAGTTCGACTTCGACTTCAACAGTCGGGTTTCCTCTTGAATCAAGAACTTCTCTTCCTTTAACTCTGATAATTTCTGACATTTTTCATCTCCAAAAAAACAGTTAATAAAAAACCGGCAGAGATACTACAACCTTTTAAGAGGATAACAAGTATTTAAGGGAAAAATTACGTAAAAAAATTTATCAGCCGATTCTCTGACCTTCGTTGAACATCGAGCGGTTGTAATACTGGATCGCTTCGGCGATGTGGGCGCATTCGATCCGCTCTTTTCCGTCGATATCGGCTACAGTCCGCGCAACCTTGAGAATGCGCGAGTATCCGCGTGTCGAAATGCCGAGTTTTTCCATCGCGTTTTTGAGAAGAAGTTCTGCCGCTTCATCCAGACGGCAGAATCTGTCGATTTCGGAAGCCTGCATTTTGGAATTAGTGAAAAACGGCGAATCCTTGAAACGTTCACGCTGAATCTCCCTCGCCTTTTCGACTCTCGCCCTGATCTGAGCACTCGTTTCGCCGGTTTCGCGGCTTCTAAGGTCGTCGAAAGAGACTGAATTTACAACGATCGAAATGTCTATTCTGTCAAGCAGCGGTCCTGAGATCTTCTGCTGATACCTCTGCACAGCCTGAGTCGAGCAGACGCACGGCTTCTTTTTATCGAAAAGATAACCGCACGGGCACGGATTCATCGAAGCAACGAGCATGAAATTGGCGGG